>CAYLJT010000057.1:0-17097 GCA_964383995.1 uncultured Polyangiaceae bacterium | reverse complement strand
GACGGGCGCGCCTACAAGGTCATCCCGCAGATCGAGCGGGCCTCGCGGCTCACGCCCGAGCAGCTCGGGCAGATCCACGTCACGGGTCCCGACGGCGAGCTCATGCCGCTGTCGGCGGTCGCGACCCTCGAGCACGGCGTCGAGCCGCGCACGCTCAATCGATTCCAGCAGCTCAACGCGGTCAAGCTGTCGGGCATCGCCACGCGCTCGCTCGAGGGTGGCCTCGCGGTGCTCGAGGACGCGGCCGCGCGGATCCTGCCGCCGGGGTACCGCATCGACTACACCGGCGAGTCGCGGCAGCTCCGTCAGGAGGGTGGCAAGTTCCTGCCGGCGATGGGGCTGGCCCTGCTGCTGATCTTCCTGGTGCTCGCCGCGCAGTTCAACTCGTTCCGCGATCCCTTCGTGATCCTGGCTGGCTCGGTGCCGCTGGCGATGTTCGGCGCGCTGTCGTTCACGTTCCTGAAGTTCTCGGGCCCCCCCGGGATGGACTTCGCGCTGACCGACGGCTGGACCACCACGCTCAACATCTACTCGCAGGTCGGGCTGGTCACCCTGGTTGGCTTGGTGTCCAAAAACGGCATTTTGATCGTCGAGTTCGCCAACGATCAACAGGACAAGGGCATGAACAAGACCGACGCCGTGCGCGAGGCGGCGCGCACGCGGCTCCGGCCCATCCTGATGACCACGGTGGCCACGGTGGTCGGCCATTTCCCCCTGACCCTGGTCACCGGCGCCGGCGCCATCGCGCGCAATTCCATCGGTATCGTGCTCGTGGGCGGCATGACCATCGGCACCTTGTTCACCCTGTTCGTCGTGCCCTCGGTCTACGTGCTCATCGCAAAAGACCGCAGCAAGGCCCCTAAAGTCGACGAGTCCGACTACGCCGACGGACCGCTTTCCTCCAGCAGTCAGGCCGCTTAGCGGCGCCTTCGGCGGCGGCGCATTTGAAGGGTGTTCCTCGGTGGCTCCCGCATGGTATGATTTCCACCTTCCCGCGCTCAGCCCTGGGCAACAGCGGGGACACTGGAGAATATCACCGTGGGACCTGAAATCAGACCCTGGCACTTCGTTGGGCCAGCCCTCGCGTTGATCGCCGTTTTCCTAGGCTGCAGTAGCTCCGACTCGGACACCACCACGGGCGCTTCGGGCGCCGGGGCGGGTTCCAGCTCCAGCGACGCCACCGGCTCCACCGGCTCCACGGGCGCGACCTCGGGCGTCGGCGGCGCGTCGGCGTCCTCGGGGGCGACCACGGGCTCGGGCACGGGCACCTCCACGGCGTCCGGTGGTTGCGTGGAAGCTTGGCTCTGCACCCCCTGGGATACGGGCGGCAACGGCGACCAGGCGACGCGCGTCTGCACCGACCAAAACGGCTGCGGGACCACGGTCAACAAGCCCGTTGAAACGGCCACCCTTCCGGCCCTCGATCGCAACTACTACGAATGCAACGTGGAGCCCATCTTGGACCTTTCCTGTGCCCAACTGGCTTGCCATGGCACCGAGCAGGGCAGGGCGCTCCGCACCTATGCGCGCGGCCGTCTGCGCATTACGGGGCAGCAGATCAACCGCTGTACGGTCACCGTGGCATCCGAGAGCTGCATCGGTAGCGTCGTGTGCGAGTGCGCGGGACCCCATCTCGACGTGGAGTGGCAGCGCAACTACGACGCGGCCCGGGGCTTCGGGCTCGACGCCCAGGGCAACCCCTACCCGGCGGGGCAGGAGGACAGCTCCGACCTTTTGTTCCAGCCCAAGTTCGGCGGTGCTCCCCACGCGGGCATCCACCTGTTCGCGGAAGCCGACGCCGACTACCAAACCATCAAGAGCTGGCTCGGCGGCGCCACCTTGGCCTCGTGCAACCCCCTTCCGAACTGAGGTCGACCATGCGCAGCGCATCCCGCACAGCTCTCCTGGGTCTTACCTTCTGCCTACCGCTCGCCCTCTCGTTCGCCCTCGCCGAACCGGCCGACGGCTTCACGCTCGCCTTCCACTGGGGCTACGCACCCCACACCGCACAGGCCGGTGCGGGCTTCGTGTATGGCACCGGGAGCCAACAGGACAAGACCATCACCTGCGGTTTCTGTCACGTCAACGACTCCGGCCAACAGGGTCAGATCGATCTGGTTTTGACGCCGACGCCGGCGTGGCAGACGGTGAACGGAAACGCCGCCTACAAGCCGGGACAGACCTACACCATCAATGTGCAAATGGTCGGCGCGCACCTCGGCACCGCGCAGGACGACTCCAACAATTTCGCGCTGACGGTGGAAGATCAGGCAGGTAAGTTCCAAGGCGTCCTCACCACCGACGCCTGCCCCAGCGGCCCCGGGAGCTGCTACAGCACCACCAACTGCCTGGCGAGCTTTGCCCAGCTCGACAAGGAGCCGGGGCCCCCCGCCACCACGTTCATGTTCGGCGGCTGCAAGACCATCTTCGCCGTTCACAAGCAGAACCCGGGCGTCACCAACTGGAAGTTCGACTGGACGGCGCCCGCCGCCGGGGCCGGCAAGCTGACCATGTATTGGGGCGCCGTGGATGGCAACCAGGCCTCCCATTCTTCCCTGGGCGACGACGTCAAGATGGGCACGCTCAAACTGGACGAGGGGAGCTGACCTTGTCCTTGCGGCGTCACGCCGCCCGCCACGCCTGCGGCAAGATAGGTACGATCAACCGAGCCAACGAGGACAAATCATGGGGCGCATTTCTCAGACATTCTATTTCATGCGAGCCAGCTTCGAGGTCCTGAAGAAGGACAAGGAGCTGCTGTTTTTCCCGGTCATTTCGGGCATCGCTTGCCTCTGCGTGTTGGCGACCTTCATCGTGCCCTTCGCGCTCGGCGCCATCGCCGAGGACGTGTTTGGCACCTTGGGAGCGATAGGCTCGTTGGCGATCGCCTTTGCCTACTACACGGCGCTCTACACCGTGGTGTTCTTCTTCAATACGGCCGTGATTGGTTGTGCCGTCAAGCGCCTGCGCGGTGGCGATCCGACGGTGAGCGATGGCTTCTCCATCGCGTTCAGCCGTCTGCCCCAGATCCTCGGGTGGGCCATGATTTCCGCCACTGTCGGCATGGTGCTCAATGCTCTGGAGCAGCACAAGCTGCTCGGTCGCATCGCGGCCACGTTGCTCGGGGCGGCGTGGAACCTGACCACCTTCTTTGCCGTGCCCATCTTGGTGGTGGAAGGGAAGGGGCCCATCGATTCGCTGCGTGAGTCGGCGGCCCTGCTGCGCAGCACCTGGGGTGCGCAGGTCGCCGGCAATTTCAGCTTCGGTCTGATGTTCCTCCTGGTCGGCATCCTGTGCGTCGCCGTGGTCTACCTGGGCGCCATGTCGGGCAGCGGCACGGTCATGGTAGCGTCGGTGGCCTTGGCCTTCATCGGCCTCTTGGTCTTTGCCGTGATCCACTCCGCCCTCTACGCCATCTTCCAGGCCGCGATGTACCTGCACGTGCGCGGGGAAGACTGCGATGGATTCGACAAGGACAAGCTGACCCTGGCCATGATGATGCGTTAGCGCCGCGCGCCGTGGGGCGGCTTCGGCCGCTCCCGGCAAGGCTCTACCCATGCCCCGACCCCTTGCCTAGGATGACGTTCATGACGCAAAGGCTCCGCTCCCTCCTCGTGGTGCTCTTGGCCCCTTGGCTCAACGTCGCGGCGTGCGGCGGCGACGAGACCACGCAAAGCACCACCGGAACGGTCCCCGAAGAGCCCGTTCGTCCCCTGGATCCGGCGGCCAACGACCCGGCCTTCGCCGTCAGCGCCCTGCCGCGCTACGTGTTGGCGGGCGACGACCTGACCGCGTCCACGTCGAGCTTCGAGCTGCGGGTCACGCCCACGGCGCCAGTGTCCAAGCTGGATCTGTGGCTGGACGACGCCGACGTATTGCCTCTCACGCAAGACGGCGCGGACTTCGTGGTGCAGGTGCCCGTGGAGGCATTGGCGGTCGGGACGCACAGCCTCATGCTCGCCGAGCGCGACGCAAAAGAGGGGTTTTTCAAGGGCGATTTCACCAAGGGTCACGCCTTGTACGTCGTGATCTCCACGGACTGGGACTTTCCGGATGTGGACGATCGCGTGCTCGACCACCACGAAGAGCTGCACGTTAATCACCCCGAGCTGAAGATTACCCACCTGATTGGTCCGTACACCTTCACCGATCCCGCGGTGACCCAGGCGCGCAGGGACGAGATCGTGGCGTGGGCCAAGGGCATGCGCGAAAACCACGCCGACGAGATTGGCCTGCACGTCCACCCCCGTTGCACCTTCGTAGAGACCGTGGGCATCCCCTGTTTGTCTCAGCCATCGGTCGCCTACCCCGAGGGGGACACGTCGGGCTACACCGTGCGGTTAGGCGCTTACAGCCGCGACGACTGGAACCTGATGTTCGCCAAGGCCGACGAAATTTGGGCTTCCATAGGCTTTGGCAAGCCCACCTCCTTTCGAGCCGGGGCCTGGACGCTAGAAACGCACGTGGCCCAAGCGCTCAGCGACGCAGGCTTCGTGGTCGACTCGTCGGCGGTCAACTGGCCCTACATGGAAGAGTGGATAGGCTACGACCTCTACGACTGGAACATGAGCCAGTGGCAACCCATCGGCGACACCAGCCAACCCTATTATCCCAGCGACGACAGCGTGCTACCAGGAGGCAGCGGAGCGCCCCTTACCATGCTGGAGGTCCCGGACAACGGCGTGATGGTAGACTACTGGACGGTCGAAGAGATGCAAGGCATCTTCGACGCCAACTGGACAGGTCAGGCGTTGGCCGAGCCGATTCAGGTGTCCACCGGCTTTCATCCTGCGCCCACGGCCTATTACTCGAAGGCCGAGTACACTCGGCTGGACAAGTTCTTCACCTACGTCGACCAGTTCTTGGCCTCGCAAGGGCAGGGGCCGGTGATCTACATTCGGATGTCGGACGCCGCTGTGGTGTGGTGATCGGACCATCACAACGATCAGCCGGTTCGACGCGTTCCCGTGCTCTATGTACGGCCCACCGCTCCGGTGGCAAGGGGGGTAGAAGAGGCCTCGGTTCCGTCGGACAGGCGGGTTGAGCCGTGACGCAAGACAATGGAGAACGAGCTGCCATTGGAATAGAGCTCAGGGGCGGGGAGGCCGCTTTCTGCCATCGCTTCGAAGATGCGGCCCATGCCTTCGCCCAGCTCACGCATGTAGCTCGCTTCGCGGAGACAGCGCGCGATGAGGGCGTTGCGCGATTCGTGGACGCCGTCCAAGGTGCGAAGGCGCTCGATGGACACGGTAGACAGTAGGGGCCCTGGGGAACGCACTTCCATCCGGTCGTCAAACAAGAAGACCTCGATGGCGGCTTGGGCCAGGTAGCTGCGATGGACAAGGGCGTTGACGAGAGCCTCCCGGCAGGCCTTTTCGGGGTACAAGAAGCGTCGTCCGAACTTGGCGTCGCTCGAGAACTCCGTTCTCTGCGCGACGTGGCCGCGGAGGCGGTCCCAGGCGCGGACGAGCAAGGTGGCAATGTTGCCCTCCTCGGTCTCGTCGGTGGTCACGTTGTACGCTTCACCCGTCCCGAGCTTGGTGCCGTCGACCCGTAGAATCCGGATTTCACTGCGTGGATGAAACCGCCTGACGCTAGAGGCAAACAGCAGCACGGCGGCCCGCCGCAGGCGGAGGGAGCCAAGCCCGTATTCGGCAAGGCCGAGCTGTTGGAGAAAGCGCTCCGCGGAGATGCCAGGAAGGTATTCGTGCGCGACCGGGAGCAGGACGGCAAGGTCGAGGTCGCTGACCGTGGCACCATCGATAAATTCCCGGTCGAACTCGCGGGAGCGCACCTCGTTGCGCTCAAACACCAGCGCTTCGAAGGTGGCTGGTAAGGAGCTTAGCTCGTGACGTCTGAGACAACGGCCATCGGGGAGCTGAAAGAAGTGGCTTGTGGCCTTCTGGACAGAGAAGTAGAGGACGAGCTTACCGTCGAGCCGGAGCTTATGGAAGGTGGCTCCGATGTTGTGGTCGGGGTGGACGTGCGTGCGAGGCGCGTCCGCCATGAGGGCAAGGTCGTTGTCACCGTGGGGCACGCCGGTGACGGTGCCATCGTCTTCCACCCCCACTAGCACCGCGCCCCCATCGGCGTTGGCGAAGGCTACCAGCGCTTCTCCCACGTCGCGGCAAACGGCCGAGGCTCGCCGCGGCTTTTTCTTGCCAGGCGGACCCTCCAGGGCGCTCTTGAACTCGCGGTAGTGCCCCTCGCCCAGGGCGATGTCGTTTTGAGCGCGCTCAGCGAGGGAAAGGATGTCGGTCATGGCCAGCTCGTGCGTCGGCGGGGCACAGGCTAGCAGATCCAGGGATCAAAACCGAGCAGGATGTACCGCCTAGCCGCGCGGCCGGCTAGAAGCCTTGGCGGTGACCACGTAGCCCTCCCCGTCGAGGGCGACGGCTCCGCGCTTCAACAGGCCGCCCAGAGCTCGTTTGAAGGCCTTCTTGCTGATTCCAAACAGCGCGCGCAGCTCTTCGGGGCCGGACGCGTCGCCGAAGCGGGGGGCGCCGGGGCGGCTTAGCGTGGCTAGGATTTTTTCGGCGTCTCCGTCGACCTCCTGGTGGGCGTGACCTCGCAACGAGAGCTCGATCTTGCCATCGGGTAGGATGCTCGCTACGCGGAAACGAGCAGCCTGACCGCGGGACAATGTGTGCGGTTCGTGCGGGGGTAACAGCCCTACGAAGCGCTTTTGCAAAATGACGAACAGGCCCCGCTCCGGGTCGTTGCGCCAGGCTTCGCCTTCTACCCAGGCGTCGCGGGCGACCTGACAACGCCCGCGCAAAAGCTCGGACACGCGCATGGTGCCCGCCAGGCGGTTGCTCTTGTCGAGGTAGAGGCCGATCGGGTGACGCTCGCCCACCTGGAGCGGGCGCGTTTGCTCGGCGAAGGGAACGAGCAGCTCTTTCATCAAGCCCCAGTCGACGAAGGCGCCCACGCGACCCACGTCGGTCACGGTAAGAAATGCCACGTCTCCCAAGGTGAGACGCGGTGGCGTGAGGGTGGCGATGGGGCGATCGTCCGAGTCGAGGTAGACAAACACCGACAGTTCGTCGCCGTCGTTCGTGCCCTCCGGCACCTCGGCTCGGGGGAGCAGGATGGTCGGCGCGCCCGGGCGAGGCTCGTCGCTCGCGGGCGCCAGGAAGGCTCCGGGAGGCGCCTGGCGCAGCACGGTGAGGGGCACCACGCGTCCGAGGAGCTGTTCGAAGGGCATGGCCGCTTCTTTGGCTGTTTTGGTCGGGCTGTCAACCCTCGTTCGGCGCGGCGGTGGCGCCCAGGGTCAGATCGTCCAGGTCGACCAAACAGGCCTCCCGCACGCGCTGCACGGTGCAGGGAAGGTCGAGCCGGAACCACTCGCTATGGCCGCGATCGCGCCGCGCCGCGAGCATGGCGCGCTTCAAGGCGAAGTAGACGGTGACCGCCAGGCACAGCGGGGGCTCGCCGGACTCCTTGGAGCTCATCAACAGGTTGGGATTCTCGGGCACCTCGCGGGCGACCTCGCGGGGAAACAGGTTGATGTTCATTTCGAGCGGGATGCTGACGCTGGCAGGAATCTTGTAGCCCCAGGTGTTCGGCGTGTTGAGCTGACCTATCTTGTCGCCGCTGGGCTGCAACACCACCTCTTCGAGCAGCACGCGGCCAATGCCTTGCACGAAGGCGCCCTCGACCTGACCGACGTCCGTCGCTGGATTCAGGCTCTTGCCCATGTCGTACACCAGGTCGCTGCGCAAAATGGTGACCTCGCCGGTGAGCACGTTGAGCTCGACCTCGCTGATACCGGCGCTGTAGGTGAAGCCCACAAAGTTCTGCACAGTCTCGGGGTTGTCCGTGGTCGAGATGGTAAGACCGGTATCCAGATCGCCGCCGCCCTGCTCGTTGTGCTGCGCCTGGGTAGACAAGTTGACGCGCGCCGAGCCCGCCATGCCGACGATGGACGCCCAGACCAGGCCTCCTGTCTCGGACACGTGACGCCAGCCGTCCTCGTGATTCCAGTAGTCGATGTTCTTCTCGGCGCAATATTCGGGGCCTCGCTCGATCAGCACCTGCTTGCAAAAGGCCTCCAGACGCCGCCGCAGGCGCAGGGCCGCCCGCTGGGCCGCGCCACCATTGAAGGACGTTCCGGTGGAGGCGCCGGTGCTGATGGGATCGGGGATGACGGCCGTGGAGGTGACGCCGATTTGCACGAGCGCGATGGGGATGCCCAGGGCCTGGGCCACGAGCTGCGTGACTTGCGTGTTGACGCCCTGACCCATCTCCACACCGCCGTGACGCACGAGCACGGTACCGTCGCCGCTGTAGATGTCGACCAGGGCGTCGCCCCGTTCGAGGAAGGTGGCGTTGAAGCCCATGCCGTACTTGACGGGTACCATGGCGATGCCGCGCTTGGTCCAGCGGTTTTCCGCGTTGAAACGCTCGATGGCCTCGGCGCGCTGCTCGAAGGTCAGGTGGCTCTTGCTGTGGCGCCAGGAGCGCTTGGTGTAGCTCCACACGTCTTTCATGTAGCAATAGTCGAGGGCTTGACCGAAGGGGGTGAGCTGACCTTCCTGGTACAGGTTTTTCTCGCGCACGTCCTCGGCCTGCATGCCGAGGGCGTAGGCCGCGGCTTCGATGGCATCTTCCTGAATCAAGATGCCCGAGACGGCCTCGAGGCTGCGGAACGAGGTGTTGCTGGTGGTGTTGGTGGTGTAGACGGTGCCGGTGGTGGCGTAGTTTTGCACGAAGTAGGCGTTGTCGGAGCGCAGTTGCACGCAGTCCATCACAACGGGCGAGCAGTCGGCGGTGTTGCCGGCGTCCATGAAGAAGTCGGTGGAGAGCCCCATGATGCGACCGCGGTTTTGCGGGTCGTCTTGCCCCGTGCCGACGGCGATGGCGTAGTTGCCGAGCAGGGGGTTCGAGTGTCCGAATACGGCGGAGTCGACCTCGCGCGGCACGTGCAGACGGACCGCGCGGCGGTGCTTGGCCGCCGCGATGGCAGTGACTGCGCCTGCCCAGGGCGTGCGCGGCCCCTTGCCCCCGTAGCCGCCGCCGAGGCGCTTGATCTCCACGTGAACGCAGTTGGCTTGCAAGCCCAGAACCTTGCGTACGCTGTCTCGGACAGTTCCAGGGTTCTGCGTGGAAGTGATGACCGTCATGGTCGAGCTGCGTTGCTCTCCAGGGATGGCTACCGCCGCCTGCGTTTCGAGGTAGAAGTGGATTTGCGGAGAGCGCGACGCCTGCTTGCCTTGGAGCACCTTGCAGTGGACGCCGCTCACCGTGGCCTCGCTCTTGTCCACCCAGGTGAGGTCGGAGCCCGGGCGCTCCATGGCGGCGATCTCGTTCGTGCCTTGCAGCCGCGACCCCTGTTGAATGGCCTCGTCGAGGTTCAGGATCGGCGCGACCACCTTGCCGTCGGCGTCGAGCACGGGTTGGTAGTGAATGCAGTTGGTTTGCACCCAATAGGCGACGTTGATGGCCAGTTGCTTGTCGTTGGCTAGCACCACGGCCAGGTTCTGACCACAGGTCGTGACGCCCGTGCTCGGCTCGCACAAAAGCAGATCGGGCGGGCCGGCGTAGGCCTGGTTGTTGGCCGCCGGAACGGGGATGTCATCGCAGGTGACAAGGTCGAAGAAGCCTGGAAAATGCCCGCGCAGATGCTCCGCGAGCTGCGCGACCGTGGCAGGGCGGGGGGCCCCTCCGGGCACGGGGATGACGTAGGAGAAGCTCTGTGCGAGGGGGCAGGTGGAGACCACGAGCGCGGCGTCGAGGCCGTTCGGCGGGAGCGGGATGTCGTGGGTGTATTTGGCCTCGCCCGTGGTCTGGATGTAGCCCTCCACCTTGACGACGGGGAGACTGACCGGATACTCTTTGGGGTAGGTCTGGATGTTTTGGGTGCCCCGCGAAGCCGGGCGCAGCGGCCGCTCGCCCGCGGATCGGACGTCGGCGGGCAGGCGCTCCGGCGCGACGCCCTCGGTGACCCAGACAAAAAACTGGTAGAAAAATGTCTCGGCCAGGTGCGTGCGGTAGGACTCCGTGAAGCCTTCGTCTGGGACATCGCGCATGCGCCCGCGCGTGGCTTCGAAATGCGCCGTTACCGTAGCGCGAATCTGGAGCAGGGCGGCGCCAAGCGTCGTACCATCCCACGGCCTTCCCACGAGCCAGCGCTCCAGCTCGCTCAGGTGAAAGGCGATGGGCCCAATGCCACCCAGCACGAGAGACGCCGAGGTGACCTGGAGAGCATCGTCGAGCCCGACGCAGAAGCCGCCGTTGACAATGGAGTGGGCGTTGACCTCGCGCAGCGCGACCTTGAAGGTGCGTGCCCACTGGCCAGGTTGGGTCAGGGGGATGTGGTAGCGCAGGATGACGGCGCCTTTTTGCAGCACCTCGTCGGCCTGCCATTGCTCCGCAAAGGCCAAGAGGTCGAACCGCTGCGGCTCGCTCCAGCCGGGGCAAATGACGTCGACCGCGGCGCCGAGGGAGGTCAGTGCGGTGAACATGTCGGACGGGAAGGGGATGCCCTGGTCGCGGTGCTGCACCACCAACATGGTGTTGCCGGCCAGGCTCGCTGCGTCACGCACGATGCGGCCGGCGGTGCGGCGCGCGAAATATTCGAGGGCGTCGAGCCCAGTGTGGTGATGGGAAGGTGCCTTTGCCCTCCATGTTCGGAGAGCCTGGAGGAAGGTGGTGTAGGTGGTGGCGGCGCCGACCACGATTTCGTTCTCGCCAAGCTCGAGGCCGTACAGCTCGGGGATGTGAGCGATGTCGACGCGCACGTGAGGCGCGCCATAGCTGACTCCCTGGGCAGGCTCGCCGTAGATGCCAATGCTGGTGTTGCCGACGACCATGCGCACATCGCCCGCGCAATCCTGCTGACCGAGGAAGGTCAGGAGCGCCGCGAGGCTGACGGGGCGATACCAGGTGTAGCCGTCACGTTCCAGGTAGATCGCGCGGGCGGGGGCATCCAGGCCCGGTGGAATGGACGTGGGCTCGGACGGCGCCAGTTTTGGTTCCATGCCGTCGAGCACCACGCACGTCATGCAACCCTTGCGGTCTTCCGGACCAAAATCCGAAGCGTATTGCCGCATCGCGTAAAGAATGGGGCGAAACCCGGTGCAGCGGCACAGGTTACCGTCGAACAGCTCTTCGATCTCGCGTTGGTTGAGCTTGGCGTCGGGGCTCTGCACGAGGTGACTGTGCATGCTCATCACCCAGCCCGGCGTGCAGTAGCCGCACTGCGTGGCGTTGTTCTCGGCCAGGCGGCGCTGCAAAGGGGAGATGCCGTCTTCGATGTTGCCCACGCCCTCGACGGTGGTGATGGCCTGACCGTCGAGGGTGCACACGGGACGCAGACAGGAGTTGACCGCGACGCTCTCGACCTGACCCGTTTGCTCGTTGCGCCGGTGGAGGGTGACCGTGCAGGCGCCACAACCCCCTTGACCGCAGACCTTTTTGGTGCCCGTGAGGCCCACTTCGTCGGAGCGCAGGTAGTCGGCGAGCAGCAGCCGCGGGTCCGGATCGCGGAGGGTGACCTGTTTGTCGTTGACGTAGAAAACGATGGTGCTTTCGCCGCGGTCTTGCATGTTTTTCCTCTCGCCTGCCCTGGGGGAGGGTGAGAGTAGACCGACGGGCGCGTAGGATGTCAACGCGGTCCTGTGGGGTCGGAGGGTGGGTATGCTCGTCAGGGACCTGCGCTATCTCCCGGCCGCGAGGGCAGAGCAAGGGTCAGACCCGCTTCCGTTGAGGCGGAGCACGCCCGATTGTTCTGCGGTTCAGGCTGTCACGTGGGGCTCGACATGTCGGCGACACGTCGCGTACGCTGGAGCGCCCGTCAGATCGCGCTGGAAGCAGCTGACCCGGTCGATTTACACAGGAGTACGGGCCCAGGCACGGCTCCTGCTTTTCTTGGGAGACGGTAACGGGCGGCATCGTCGAAAGGACAACAAGACATGGCACACTACAGCATCAATACCAATGGGCAGATCGCGATCACGGACCTAGATCGGCAGGGTCACCACGCGCATTTCGAGAACGTTACCATCGAAAATCAGAGCACGACGACCGACTACGCGGTGCAGTTCTTCACCGACCGCAACGCACCGGGTGCTCGGGTAGAGGTCAAGGCGGGGAAGACGGAGAAGATTAGGATTGGACACGAGTTCCCTGGGTGCACTGCTGGGACCCTAAGAGTGGAGGAAAACGGGTCCTCGGCGGAGTTCTTCCCTGGCGCCGTCGCGGTTGGCGTTGCCGTCACCGTCCCGCCGGTCGCGGGCGTCTGCTACCCAAACGCCGAAGACGTCGGCAATGACGCCTACGCAGGCGAGAGCGACATCTATGTCTGCACATTTGTAGCGACGACCATCTACGCGGTGGACAGGGATGGAAGAGGAATACCGGTTGAAGAATCGGTGCTCGAGGGCTGGGACAACGCCAGCGGAATTGCCGAGCTCGAGCTGACAGCGGGCGGCGTCGGGCCGCTGCGTGCAAAAAAGGGGGTCGAGGGGGAGAGCTACTTCACGACAGAAAGACCGAACGAGGTGACCGTCGACGTGGTCAAGGGCTATATCAAGGTCGTTAAGGGCGCGTGAGGTTTTGCGCTGCCGCAGCGACCTGACTCCATCGCGCTCGCAAGTTCGGGTTGGCGGCAAGGGCGGCATTCAGATCCGAAAGCGCCTCCGCTGCTGCCTTGCTTCCTTCCTCTCCATTTGCTCCACGGGTCTGCGCAAGGCGGAGACTACCGCGCAGCATGAGCCCATCCGGGGATCGCGGCCGCCTACTCAGCATGCGCTCCACCAGGGTCAGGCCCCGCTCCAACCACGGCCTGGACGCACCGCCCCCTTTCTGCTCGATATGGGCCCGAAGACGGCAAAAATGGCCAAAGCTGACCAGCACGTCCGAGTCGTCCGGCGCTAGCGCGAGGGCCTTTTCGTAGGCCTGGGTGGCTGCGGCGAGATCGTCGCTGACGTCTTGACGGTGCTCTGCCCGATAGCGTCCTCGAAGTGCTCGTGCCTCGGCCAGCAGGCGATGAGCGAGCACGGCATCGGGATCGCGGGTCAAGGCCTCTGTCAGGGCTTTTTCGGCAAGGTCGACGTTTGCGTCGGGAGAGCGTCCTTTCTCCAGATCGTAGCTGGCGAGCACGGTGTACACCTTGCCCAAGTTGAGGTGTGCAGGCGCCATGTCCGGCAATGCTGCGATGGACCTTTGGATGACGGGCAAGGCGGCCGCCGCTGCGGCCGCGGGGTCATCCCCTGCGTCGAGCTTGCGCTGGGCGAGGGTAGCCAATACTTCTCCCACGTTGATCAGGCCGAATCCCTGGTCGGGAGCGACCCTCATGGCCTCTTCGAAGGCCCGCTGGGCGTCCCGCAGGCGCGGTTCCGGTGATTCCCCGTGATCCCAGGCTTCGAGGGCTTCCTGGAGCAGTACAGCGCCCACGCCGTTGTGGAGGTAGGCAAGGTTCGGGTTGATGACAAGACCTTGCCTGTACAGCGCAAGCGCCCGTGCAAGCTCGGGGCGAGGGTCGCCGCCGCGGGCGCGGATTCGTTCGGCGGCAAGGCTGTGGGCATCGCCGCTGTAAATGAAACCCACCACCTGTCCGGGATTTTTGGCACCGGCTTTGTCGAGGGCCGCGATGGCAAGGGCAAGGTCGCCGTCGGGGTCTTTGGCGCGGGGGTAAGATGCACGCAACAGGTAGGCATTTCCGAGGTTGAGCCACGCAAAGGCAGGGCCTTCGTCGAGCTCGGTGGCGGTGCGGTAGGCCTCGATCGCCTTGCCACGGTGAGCCTCCGGATCGCCACCTGTCTGCATTTCGTAGTCGGCCCACGAATCGAAGACCAGTCCGAGATTGATCTGGAAATCGTAGTCCCTGCCTGGCGCAGCGATACCTTCGTAGACCGTGAGCGCCTTTTGCAATGCTTCGCCGGGATCTTGCCCGCGCTCGCTGCGTGACTGACCCTTCTGCCAGTAGATCCGGCCTAGCTCCACCCGCGCGTCCTTTCGGTCCGGTTGCAGGGCTATCGCGGCCTCGGCACTGACCATGGCTTTCTGTAGCAAGTCGTCGGTCGCTTTGCCTTGGTTGCCCTGGTGCTCGGCCAAGCGGCGATGAAACTGCGCGTTTAGCAGCAGGGCCTGGTAGCGCTCGGGGTCTATGCTGAGCGCGTGTGACACGTCGCGCGTGCCCCGTTCGAAGCTCGGCTCGACCTTACCTTCGCCGTAGATCTCCTGTATTAGGGCGGCGTACTCCAGATCGGCGGCGGCCTCGTACAACGTGGGATCACTCTCACCGATGGCGATGGCGTGCTGGTAGGCTGTGCGGCCTGCGTCGAAGTCGGCGACAGCACCGGAGCTATCGCCCTTGTTTCCGCGGCGCGCGGCGCGGGTTGCGAGGATACTACCGCGCAGGGCGGGGGCTTCGTAGAACCATGGCAAGGTGTCTCCCATGGCGTTGAGCTCGCTCAAGGCGTCGTCGAGCCTATCTTCGTAGGAAGCTAGCCGGGCGGCCATGTAGTGCGGGGAGGGGACTTTGGCGCCTTCTGCCTGTTTCAGGTAGGCTAGGGCAGGGTCTCGATATTTCCCTGCGATGTCCTTCTTTTTGGCCTCGCGCAGAGGCGCGTCCTGAATCCGTTCGGCTTCGAGCCGTGCGGTTTGGTAGAGATCGCCGAGCACCAGCGCCAGGGCGTAGGCTACCCGGGGCTCGCGGTAACCTTGATTCCAGGCCAGTTCCAGCTCGCTGCGGGCCTTTTCGGGCTCACCCAAGGCCAGCGCTCCGCGGCCCAGGGCGTAGTGTCCAGAGGCTGCGGAGAGCGGACCTGCCGCTTGAATGGCATTGTCGAGACTGTCCAGATCGGCGCGCAGCGCCAGCCTGTCTGGACGAATGTCGTGCAGCGGAGCGAGGGCAGAATAGAGCGCCATGGCTTCGATGCGCTCCACCACCTCCGTAAAAATTCGGGCCCGTTTTTCGCGCTCGGCGGCGTCGAGGCGGGCCTTGACGGCAAAGCCCATGGCAACCAGCACGGTCATCAAGGCTGCTGCGAGCAAGATGGCAAGACGGCGATGGCGAGCGAGCCGTTTTCGTAGGCGGTAGACGAGGCCCGTTGGGCGCGCCTGAACCGGCTCCCCATTCAAGAACCTATCCAGGTCCTCGGCCAGCGCGCGCGCCGAGTCGTAGCGCGCTGTCCTGTCCTTTTCGAGGCAGCGCAGCACGATGGCTTCCAGATCGGTAGGAATGGCAGGCTCCAGAGCCCGCGGTGCTTTCGGCTCGACCGTAGGGATTTTGCTGAGGATATCGAGCGTATTTTCGCCCTCGATGGGAGGCGCACCGCACAGCAGATGGTAGAGCGTGGCACCGAGACCGTAGACGTCGGTGCGTCGATCGAGAGCCCGCGTGTCGCCCAGGGCCTGCTCCGGTGACATGTAGTGAGGCGTGCCGACCGCTGCCACGGTGACCGAGGCGCCTTCGGGCAGGGAGCGGGCGAGGCCGAAGTCCATGACATAAGGCCGGAGCGCGCCGTCGTCGTCCTTCTCGACCAGGATGTTGGCAGGTTTCAGGTCGCGATGGATGATGCCGGAGCGATGGGCCTCGTGGACGCCGAGGGCTGCCTCCCGCACGATGAGCACCTTCTCCGCCATGTTGAGCTCGCTCGCCAGGGCGCCGAGGGGCTTGCCTGCGACGTATTGCATGGCGATGTAGACGTGCCCGGACACCTCGCCGACCTCGTACACCTTGCAAACGCGGTCGTGCTGGACGCGCGCCTGGGCTCGGGCCTCGCCCACGAGCCGTCGTGAAAGCTCGGGGTCGTCGTCTCGGACAAGCTTGATCGCCACCTCGCGCTGGAGCCTAGGATCGCGCGCGAGAAAGACCCTGCCCATGCCGCCCTGTCCGAGAAAACGCAGGGGCTGGTAGCGCTCCCAGGCCGCGACAGGAAAGACCGGAACATCGCTGGCCCGCAGCTCGGCGCGCGCCGCCGGAACGGCGGTGGCAAAGGGATCCGTGGTGTCCTCGCTGGCGCCCATGGGCAGACGCTACACCTTCTTCGCGAAGGGCTCCAGCGCTAGCGACCGACGGCCATGGTGAAGGCCGTTCGCCGACGTGTCGGCGACATGTCGATGCCGCGGAACGGGCCCGCGGTGCTACCGCTTTTCGCTGCGAACGCCGCACAAGCGCGGACGACAGGCGCGCTCGCGGACTTGGCACCATGCCTGCTGAAGGTCGTCCGAAGCCACCGGACGCCCTTGGCTGGGCGAGGGGCCCGCCAAACCCATCCTGGAAGGAACACGATCATGACACAAGCAGCCGCTCCGTTTTGGACTCCCGTGCGCGAGGCTCTTCGCCAGCTCGATGAGGCCGACAAGGCCCTCGGTCGGCCGCTCAACGTGATGATCCTCGGCGCCGGAATGGCGGGTCTGGTAGCGGGCCTCGAGCTCGCGAAACGGTGCCACAAGGTGACCATCTATGAGGCGTCCAGCCGACCCGGTGGGCGTGTTTGGACCCACCGCTTTCAGGATGGAAGCCACGCGGAGCGCGGCGCGATGCGCATCCCCAACGTCCACGACTATACGCGCCACTACACGGATGTGGCGGGCCTGCTCGGCGAGCGCGTCGAATTTTCCAACGCCAACCTCAAGCTCGACGTTCGCGGCCAGGTTGTCTCGGACGGAAGCCAGCTCATCCAGCGCGAGCTGCTGACGGAAGAGGAGAGGAAAGCGGCGGAAGGTGGAGTCGGCGCCATCCTGGGCGTCTACATGGGGCCGGTCATGAAGAAGCTCGCGGACGACAAGGCGCTACGCACGGCCCTGATGGAAGGCGACTTTCGTATTCCGCAGCTTCAAGCGTGGGACGCCGTATCGTGGCAGGGATTCCTGTTGAGTCAGAAGGCTTCCGAGCACGCGATGGACCTCTTTGCGCGCGTGCTCAACCTAGCGTGCGTGTGGCAATGGTCGTTTGCCGCCATCTTGCGCGACGAGCTGCACCAGTACGACACCAAGAGCTTTTGGGGCTTGAAGGGTGGCATGGACCGCCTCCCGCGCAGGCTTGTCGCGCTGGCCGAAGCGGCAGGCGTCGAACTGCACTACGAGCACAAGGCCGAGCAGATTGCGCTCGCGCCCGGAGGCCGGGGTGCCGTCACCTTTGCGGGA
>CAYLJT010000056.1:0-17236 GCA_964383995.1 uncultured Polyangiaceae bacterium | reverse complement strand
GGGAGGAGGGAGTGTTGTTTCATGGCTACCTACCTTCTTCGGTTGAACGCCAAGCACCAACGTCGGCGCTGACTCATTCGCGTGGGCCCGACGGACGAGCGGTCCGGCCCTGCTCCCTTCTATTGGGCTCAGGTCGGAGAGCCGGTGAAGTTTCTTCAGCCGAACGCCGCGGTCGCGCCGTCCTCACCGGCCCGGCGCCGAGATGCGCGCCTTCGAAGTTCGGGGTAACGTTGCCGTCGAGGTGCCCGTCGCGTGATGCGCTCCAGGCTTTTTGCAGTGCTTGCTTCGTTTCCCCTTTGCGCTTGCCAGCGGAGCGCGCCAGCGGTCGATCCCTTGCCTGGCCTTCGGGAAGACGCCCTCGGCGAGCGTTGCCTATGACCACTTGCTTCCCACAGCGGGCGTCGCAGGACTTTTTGGGGGGCGGACTTCGGCATATCCCGCTGCTACGGTTGCGTGGCGGGCGGTCTCTTCGGCAGCACCTCGCGAGCGGCAAGTCGCGTTCCTGGATCGCGCTTCTTTTCGCGATGAAATCGCGACCCTAGAATGTTCCGTACAACGCCCCGGGCGCCACCCGAAGCTGCAATTCGGGGGTCGGCGCGAACACCGGCTCGACGTCCGCTTTGGCCCGAGCTTCGAGCATCATCCAGATGGATGCTGCCACCACCGGCGCGCCGACGCCTGCGGTAATGATGCCCGGTGTGCATAACCCGTTGTCGCGACCGCAGCCTACTCCCATCAACGCGCTGCCGGTGACCACCGCCATACCACCCAACGAGGTGAAGGTCAGGCCGGTGACGAACAACGGAAAGTTGGTGTTGTGGGCCACGACGCGCTGGGGGCCAGGGCTTGTGCTCAGACGGTCCAGCGTGACCTCGGTGCCTTGCGCCCTACCCTTCAGTGTCAAGGGGCGCTCGGGCGCCACCCAGCGCGAGCACGGGGTGCTACAGGTGGCCTCGTCGTCGACGTAGACATCCCAACGCACGTCCGGGTCGTCCGAGACAATTTCGACCTTCGTGGTGCCCGGCGGCCCAGCTTTTTCTGCACGACCAGGAATGGGCTCCAGGAAAGCCTGGAGGGGTGCCGCGCAATTGCCGTCGGCTTGTTCGTCGGTTGCCAGCGCGCAGGCGCTTGTGGTGCCTGCGCTTCGTAAGAGCTGTAGGTCGGAGGTGTTGCCACCACTGAGGCTGCCCACGTTTTGGATGCTGATAGCCGCTCCGCCCTGCGTGCGTTGTCCGGAAAACATGGAGAAGGCGCCGACACTGAGCGCCCCCAGCACGTGGGTTGCTTGCGCGCAGGCCTCTGTGTGAGGCACTTCAGGCGCCGTGAAACCCTGCAAACGATGTTGCCCCGAGACCATGGTGACCACTTGCAGGAGTCCCGCGCGTTGCAGTTCCGCTTCGAGGGCGACTGCGCCCAGGGGAAGTTTGGTGAAGAGGTCGGACTCGTCCTGGATGCGAATTACATCGGTGCTTGGGCTCGTCCGTTGCCAGACGTAGCTCCCCCCAAGTCGACATTGCGGAAGCACCTGCATGGTGCAGCCACTAAACGCTACCGCCACGGCCCCCGCATGCAGCGAGGCTTCCATGTTGGCGCGCTCGCTGGCTGCCCATTCGGTCACAATCACGCTGGTTTGGCTGGCGCCGATGCTGCAGCGCGTTGCAAGTGCCGAGCTTGCCGGGGCGTTGGTTGAAGGTGTTCGGAGCAAGGAAGAGCATCCCAACGGCGCTGATGCCAGCAGAAGGCCGGCCAGGCTTGGAAGGGGCCACGCGCGCGTTGGGCTCATGCGGCGATGTTCTCTTGATTCCTTTGTGGTTTGCAACCGAGAAGTAAGGTGAAGCCCAGGCCGTTCGATGACGAGCTCATTCAGCCGTCATCGATCGGACAGGGCCGCTCCCGAAGTGGCCCAGCGCCCCCCACCTTCGGCATGTGCGCGCAGCGCGGGCGCACATGTGCGGCGCACACCTGCGCCCGTGCGGAAGAGCACAACCGGAGGGCCGAGGTGGGTTTCACGAGCCCTTTTCAGTGTACCTCCGCACCAAACAGCACCCCGCTGTGCGGGTGCCTCGATTGGCACGCAGCATGAGATGGAGGGTCCCGAGACATCGCTACCGCACGACCTCACTATGGTGCTCGGTCGTTCGGTTCAAAGACCTCTACCTTCCACCTCAGGAGATGACCATGAGCTCATCGATTTCATCCCGTATCCATAAGCTGCCCCTCACGGCCGTGCTGTTCGTTCTCCCCGCGACCGCGCTCGTGGCATGCAGTAGTGACAATGAAGCCTCTACGTCGGCGGCGGCGACCACGGCGACGAGCTCAACGGGCGCGGGGGGCGAGACCGCCAGTAGCAGCACGTCTGGCAGCGGCGGAGAGGGAGGTGAGGGCGGCATGCTCCAGAACCCCGATTCGTGTGACCCCATCGCGCAGGACTGCGTCGAAGCGGAAGCCTCGAAGTGTGCGGTTGACCTGTCCGACAAGGAGAAGACGAAGTTCTCGTGCGAAGCTCCGCTCGGCGACCAGATGCTCGGCGAGGACTGCGTTAGGCCGAACGGCGTGGCTGGCGAGGACACCTGCGCTGCGGGGCTCTACTGCGCCTATTACTCGCAACCCAAGAGTGATCCGCAGACGCGCACCTGCCACGCTTTGTGCACGGAGGCGAGTCCTTGCGCGGACCCCGCGAGGACGTGCGTGTCCCTCGACCTCCCCGATTCGATCGGCGCCTGCGCGGAGGCTTGCTCGCCTACTGGGAACAACCTCTGCCCCGACCAGACCAAGTGCACGCCTTTCAATGCCCCTGGCGAGGAGACTGGCACGTTCGCCTGCTCCTTCGCGGGCTCGACCCCCGCGTACGAGGCCTGTGCGAGCTTTGACGAGTGCGAGGTTGGCACGGTCTGCAACGACGGGCTCTGTCGGCCCTATTGCGACGATCTCCATAGCTGTGGAGACGCCAGCATTGGCTGCATCGTGTTTCCGGAAAATGGCATCCAGCACGCGGGGCGATGTTATCCGTCCGACTACACCTGTCTAGGCTCGGTCGTGTGGCCATCGCCCGTGAATCCCAGCGAAGTCGTGAACGTGTACGCCGTCCTGCAGGACATGTCTCCTGTCGAGGGGCTGGTCATCAAGGCCTGTGCGCTCAATGATGCGCTGTGCGCTGCGCCCCTCGATCAACAGCTCACGGACACCAACGGCTACGCCGGGCTGACCGTTCCCATGGGCGCCACGGGTTTCGACGGCTACTTCGAGGCTTCCGGTGGCGGGTTCGCGACTCAGCTCTCGTACCAGAATGCACCCATCACGGGGGTCCAAGATGTCCTCATTCCTGCCCTCCAGATCAGTGATCTCTCGGCGGGAGTGGTCGGGTCCCCCACGGCGGACGCCTCCCGCGGCGCCTTGCTTCTGTCGGCGCTCGACTGCGCTTACGGATTCGCCGCGGGGCTGACCGTGGACATCGACACGGCGGACGCCTCGACCGTCAACGCGCCCAGTCTCATGGCAGGCATCCTCCCAGGAACCATCCCGAACTCCTTCGACCCGGCCGCTCCCTATTCCGTCAACGGGACCTTGATCGCGCTGAACGTCCCCGCTGGGACTGCGAACGTCACCGTGAACGTGCCCGGCGGAACGCTCGCGAACCTCAAGCTCGGGTTCCGGCCCGGTGGCGTGACCGTGGTCGGCGTCTACGGCGGACCTTGACAGGGGTCGGCGGAGACGCCGCGGTTTCCAGACCTCAAACAGCCCACTCCAACAACGGACGCACGATCTCTCTCCCGCTGCTTGACGTAAGCTCCGCGATTGGGCTCTCATGACGCCTTCATGGACCGCAGACCTTTTCTGGCCGCCTTGCTGGGAACCACCGGTGCCGTTGTGCTCGCCCATTGCGCAGGGGAGGAGAGCGAGTCTGGCGACGCCGGGGAAGGCGGCGTCGGGGAGAAAGTCCTCGTCATCGGCGCGGGCATGTCCGGGCTCGCCGCCGCGAGCGCGCTGAAGGCAGCGGGCTTCGAGGTCGAGGTCCTGGAGGGGCGCTCTCGCATCGGCGGCCGCACCTTTACCGATCGCTCTCGGCCAGACGCGCCACTCGACCTCGGCGCCTCGTGGATCCACGGCGTGGACGGCAATCCGATGACCAATCTGGCGGCCCAATACGGCGCCGCGACGAAGGTCACCGACTACGAAGACGCGACGCTCTATGGCATCGATGGCAAGGAGTACTCCGATGCCGAACAAGACGCGATCGACGCCCGTTTCGACGAGCTCATCAGCGCGCTCGACGACCTTTCGGCTGAGAGGCGGGCGGCCGGTGCGCCCGACATCTCGGTTCAGCAGGGCATCGACGAAGTGCTCGCCGCCGGCACGCTTGGCGCTCTCTCGCAGGCGCAGCTCGCGGAGCTTACCTATTCGGTCAACACGACCATCGAGCACGAGGAAGCGACCGATGTGTCCGACCTGTCGCTACGGGCGATCACCGACGAAGCGGACAGCGGCACGGGCGCGGGCGAAGGGCCCGTCGGCATGGGAGCTGATGCGGTCGTCGTCGGTGGCTACGACAAGATTACGAGTGGCCTCGCTGAGGGTCTGACCATCCGGCTGGGTCAGGTCGTGCAGAAGATCGAGCATGCGGAAGACGGGGTCACGATCACCACGAATGGCGGCGTTTTCGAGGCCGATCGCGTGGTGGTGACGCTGCCGCTCGGTGTGCTCAAGGCCGGCACCGTGCTGTTCGAGCCGCCGCTGCCTGCGGCGAAAACGGCGGCGCTCGAGCACCTCGGCATGAGCGTGCTCGACAAAGTCTACCTGCGTTTCGGCGAGGTGTTCTGGGAAGACGTCACCGTGCTCGGCCATGTTTCGGCGGAGAAGGGTCAGTGGTGCGAGACCTTGAATTTTGCCAAGGTGGCCGGGGAGCCGACACTCCTGTGCTTCAACGCGGGCGCGTTCGGTCTGGCGGTGGAGGCGATGTCCGATGCTGAGGTCGTCGCGGGCGCCATGGCCGTGCTGCGGAGCTTCTACGGGGTCGACGTGCCCGAGCCTGTCAGTTTCCTGATCACGCGCTGGGGAGCCGATCCCTTCGCCCTGGGCTCGTATTCGCACACGCGCCCGGGCGGAGGTGACGCCGACTTCGACGCGCTGGCGGCGCCCATCGCCGATCGCGTGTTCTTCGCGGGCGAGGCGACTGACAAGGACAACGCCGCGACCACGCACGGCGCGTATCTCTCTGGGCTGCGCGAGGCCGCGCGCATCGCCGAGCTGGTGGGAGTGCCAGGTCTGGGTGAGGCCTACCGCACTGTCCAGGTCGCACTCGCGCGCAGCCGGGCCACGCGGCGCCCTCGGCGCAGACGCGATCGACGGCGGCACAGGTAGGCGCGGCGGGCTTTCGCGCGCTGCCGATGGAGTCTGCATGCACCGCGCGATATGCATGCATGCATGGCCGGAACCGCTCGGCATACCGTTCGCGGGCGCTCGAAGCGCTTCTCACCCAAAGTGAAACCCGGCCTGCAGCGGCCCCATGAACGGTCCGCTCCAGGTCAGTACGCCCGGGTCGTCTCCCGCGGCACCGGCCACTACCAGGAGCGGAATCAGGTGCTCTTCCCGCGGGTGACACATCCGCGCGAACGGCGCCGATGCCCAGTCCCGGAGCTTTTCGGCTCGCTCCCCGCTGGGCCCCGTGACGACGCTGGTAAGCCACGTGTTGAATGCCTCGGAGCGCTCGCGGTACGCCAGCCCGAACCCGCGCATGTTGTGGAAGGTGTCACCGCTCCCGACGATCAGCACACCCTCGTCCCGCAGCGGCGCGAGGGCCGCGCCCATCCGCAGGTGCCTTGTTGCGTCGAGCCCCGACTCCAGCGACAACTGCACGACGGGCACCTCCGCCTCGGGATAGGTGATCTTGAGCGGCACAAACGTGCCGTGATCGAAGCCCCGCCGCGGATCCTCGGCCGTGTCGAACCCCGCCTCGCCCAAAAGCCCTCGTACCCGCGCCGCGAGGAGCGGATCCCCCGGCGCCGGCCAGGTGATCGCGTAGGCCTCCGCAGGGAATCCCCCGTAGTCGTAGAGCATCGGCGGATTCGGCGAGGACATCACGGTCGGCAAGCGCGCCTCCCAGTGGGCAGAGACTACCAAAAGCGCCTTCGGCGGCGAGGGCGGCAGCCCCCGGAGGGATCGCCAGTAAGCCACGAACGACTCGCTCTCGACGCGGGAAACGCCCATCTCCACATGGCCCACGGGGCCACCGGCATGGGGAACGAAAAGGGTAGGCATTCGCATGGACACGGTGGGCTCCTTGGCTGCCGGCTCATCGTGGTGCCGCCGAAGGGCCATGGCAACGCTCAGCGCCGCAAAGCTCCGTTGACGGATTGCAACAATCGCTTTTAGCGTAACGCGCTCGATCCCAGCCGGGCGACGGAGCTCGGGTCTTGGCCCCGATCGCGCGGGACAAGTCTCTCGAACATGCCGTCGAGGAGCAGGGTGCTCGTCACGTAGAACAGCGCATCCGGGCCATGAAAGATCGGGCGGTCTTGACCGTTTTCTCCGATGCTCGGGCTGGTGTTGTCGTATCCGACTTCGACGATCACGAGCTTTGCCAGGGCGTAGCTCAGCGAGAGGGCGAACGTCGTCGCGCGTGCAGCGGAGCTCGTGGCGCGCGCGTTCGTATCCGCCGCGGTGCAGCCTGTTATCGTTTGGATGTCGCATGCGGAACCGTTGAATCCGTCGTGCGTCCTCCACGATGCGCCCAGCGTGTTGCCGAGCGAGAGGTCGCCCCAGACAGCGATCGAGGTGTCGATGGCCAACCTGTATTCGTCCCGAACGAAGCCGCCCGCAGGAATAGCCTGGGGGGTGGTGCCTGAAAACGTGTGACGAAAGGTGCCGCCCGCAGCGATGAACAGGCTGTTTAGCCCCTCGCCCGACAAGAGCGGGATGTTCGCCGCGGCGCCGAGCCCGAAGGTTGTCTTCGCCGCGATGCCCAGGTGGCTGCTCACCGAGGACGTCGGAAGCTCGATGCGCGCGCGGGGACCACCGAAGAGCGTGAAGCCACCTTCCTCGCGGTAAGGCACGTAGTTGTAGGCAAGGTCGATGGGTAGATCGTCGACCAGGAGCTCGTGTTTCTTGACGGTGTTGCCGTCGGTGAGCTCCACGTGCATCACGATGTCGGTTCCGGCCCACGCCCAATGCCTCGCCGTATCGATGAAGGAAAAGCGCGGCACGAGGGAGAATGCCATGATGGTATGTTCCCCATCGGAGGCGATTTCGTCGTTTTCGAAGGTCTCACTCGTCACGCTCGTCGTCCAGGCGACATGGCTCGTGCGCAAGATGTTTGCCGCGCCGAGCTGAAGCAAGGGCGCTCCGCCGCGATACTCCTGCGGAACGTCGGGGCCCGCGGGCGGCGCCACCACCACCTCCGCCGGTTGGGCAGACGCCGAAGAAGATGCCGCCAAGAGCAGCGCCAATCCAGCAGCGATGCGGTTCGTATGGATGATGTTCATGCCCCCAACCTTTCGACCGATGCTCACGCCCCCAACCCTTCGACGGCGACGGTGCCACGCCTTGGAGCAAAGCGCAACTGTGGACGACACCTGCGTGGACCCAGGCGTATCCGTGGACTTAGCAAGCCCGTCGCTCGCCGGGGCTCGTGGCGACGATCGCGCGGAGGGTAGGCGCCTCAGCACGCCCCCGTCGCGTTCTCCTCCAAGGCCTTCCACAAAAGGGCATGAAGCTCGCGCACATGCGTCGTGTACGGGTGGTGCAGGAGCGCATCGATGAGATCCGCGCCGATCGCGGGCCCCGTCCCCGTGCTCGCTACGCGTTCCAGCGCGGAGGGGGTGGTCTCCGGGTTCTCCGTCGCCCGACGCAGGAGGTGGCGAACCAGCAAGGGAATATCGTCCCGCCGTTCGTCGAGGCCAGGCACCGTGAGGCGTGCGATCAGGCGCGCCGCGAGGTCGTGCTTCAAACAGGCCGGGTCGCGGTTCGTGGCGCCGAGGACGCGGAGATTCGAGCGCCTTGCCGAAGAGGCGCCGAGAGGGTGGTATTCACCGCCCTCGTCCAGCAGACGGAGCAGACATGACTGGGAGGTCTCCGGTAGCTCGCCCAGCTCGTCCAGGAACAGCGTCCCTCCCTGGGCTGCACCCACGAGCCCCGGGGCGCTCGAGCGCTCCGGGGCTCGGAAAACCCTTCACGCTGCCGAACAGCTCCGCCTCGAGCAGACTCGCCGGGATCGTGGCGACGTTGCGCGCGACGAAGGGCCCCCGGGCACGGGCCGAACTGGCATGGATCGCGCGGGCGACGAGCTCTTTTCCGGAGCCGCTCGCGCCGAGGATCAACGTGTGCTCCCGGGACGCCCCGGCCCACGCGATGCGGTCGCGCAAACGCCACACGGCCGGGCTCTCCCCGACGATGCCGTGGGGGTCGGGCTCGCCAAACTCGGTGTCACCGGCGTAGCCCGCGCCTGTGCGAGACTCCATCTGCGGCGGCCTTAGCGTACAATAGAGCAACAGTTGCCCGCGGAGCAGCAGCGTGTCCCCCGGCCGCACTAAGCAGCTCTCCACGTCTTCGCCGCGGAACGACATTCGCCGTTTCCCGACGCGCTCCACGCGCAATCCACCGTCTTCCACGCAGACGCGGAGCTGTTCGCGGGAGATACCAGGGCTCGTGAGAGGGCCTGTTCGCGTGGTCTCCCCGGGACGCTGGCGATGGAACACCACGCGCTCCGCGCCGCCGTCGCTGGGCTCTCCGCGTCCTAGCACGCGGACGCCCGCGTCAGGCTCGAACAGCGCGACCTCGCCGACCCGCTCGGGCTCGGCGGGGGCCCATGCGATGGAGAGGGCGAGTTGGTCCAGAGGGCGCGTGGACCCGACCGGACGCAGCTCGCTGACGTCCAGTGTGGCGTCGTTCCCGGAGACGGGCGCTCGGGGCGCCAAGGGGAGCGGCCTCGCCCGGGGAACTGGCACGCTGCCCAAAGGGGCCTCCCGTTCACCGAAGTCGAAGAGCCTGCCCGTCGTGCCGCGCAGGTAGAGGACGGGCGAGAATGCTTCCGCGCTGCTGTCGAGCACACCGAGCACCGCCCGACGCGCTTCGTTGAGGCTGGCGGCGATGTCACCGCGGCGATCGTGGTGGCCCGTGAGAGCGCGATAGAGCTGCTCGGAGCAAAGGCGCGCCGTACTGGCCCGGACCGGCCACAGGTGGGCGACCACCGCGGCCGCACCGGCCCGCGCGAGGGCCTCGGCGGCGGACGCGAACGCGGACGGCCTCGCCCCCTCACACGCCTCCAGCACGACGAGCCGCAGCGGTCCGCGGAACGCCGGCGCGAGCTGCTGCGCGAGGAGCTCGACGGGCAGCCAGGTCTCCTCCTGTTCGTCGTCCCCGACGAGCAGCGCGGGCACGCCGTCCTTCACGTCGCCGTGGCCGAGAAAGTGGAGCACGTGAGGGGCGGGCTCGCGCCGCAGGGCCTGGAAAAGCGACCGCACCTCCGTCCGCTCGCCGACGAGGGGTTCCATCCACTCCACCTCACCGCGCGTGATGCGCTCCGAGAGCGCATCGCGGAGAGTGCCAGTCACCTCGTTGCCTTCGGGCGAGACGGCGAGCACCCGGAGCGCCCCTCGCACCGCGCCGGGCTCCCACGGATCAGCGCTCGTGACACCGCGCACCGGCAGCAGCTCGGGAGAAGTGCCGAGAAAGCCCATCGCCGAGTCGGGGGCGCAAAGAGCCTCCCAGGGGATGGACTGCAACGCTGGCTCACGCACGAGCAGGCGCAGGAGCAGCGGCGCCCCTCCCGCGGCCTCGGTGAGGCGCGCGCGGAGCTGCTCGGTGCCGCCGTCGAAGAGCGCGCGGTAGAGCAGCCTCGCGTTCGCCAGCGACGCGCTGGCCGGCCGCCCGCGCGAGGCGGCGGCGCCGATCCCCGCGGCGAACGCCTGGAGCGCCGCGTCCTCGCCGAACCGATGGGGCGCCGGCCGCTCGTCCCGACTGCCCCGCGCGCTGATGCGCAGCTCCGGGCCGGCGCGGTCGATCTCGATCTCCAGCCAGGCCGTCGCGGACGTCTCGTGCATGAACTCGATCGAGCACGGTAGCCCCCCGCCGAAGCCGCCGTCAACGCCGTGCTCTCCGCGGCCCCCGTCGCGTTTCGTGGGCGGGGGTGATAGGGTCGAGCCGCTCATGACGGCGCGCGACGCTGACGAGACCGAGGACAGCGAAGCCCCGTCCGGGGCGCCCGTCGTGCGTCCCGCAGTCCGGGCGGCGGCCGGGCTGCCAGCCAAGTACGAAGACCTCGGCCCCATCGCGGGGAGCGCGTTTGGTGAGGTGCGGCGCGCCCGCGATCGGGTGCTCGAGCGCGTGGTGGCGATGAAGCTGCTGCGCGCGGAGCACGCGGCGAGGCCCCCGGTGCGACGGCGATTCCTCGTCGAAGCGCAGATCACCGCGCAGCTCCAACACCCGGGGATCGTCGCGATCTACGAACGGGGGGAGCTGACCGATGGACGGCTGTGGTACGCGATGAAAGAGGTCCAGGGACGGACCTTGCAGGAGGTCATCGAAGAGCTCCACGCGAGCTCCACCCCGGCGGGTTTCACCACGTCCCCGAGCGGCTGGACCTTCCGACGCGTGGTCGACGCCTTCTCTCGCATCGCGCAGGCGATGGCCTATGCCCACAGCCGCGGCGTGGTGCACCGCGACCTCAAGCCTGCCAATCTCATGGTGGGTGAGCATGGCGAGGTGCTGGTCATGGACTGGGGGCTGGCGCGGCGTGTGGATGTCTCGGACCCCGACGAGGGCGGTATCAGCGGCCCGCCGCAAGAGGCCGGGGCACCCGCGCTGACTCACTTCGGCGACGTGCTCGGGACCCCGGCGTACATGCCTCCGGAGCAGGCGCAGGGAGACACGCGCCTGCACGGTCCGGCGAGCGACGTGTATTCGCTGGGCGGGGTGCTCTACTGCGTCCTCTCGGGCAAGGCCCCCCAACGGCGCGGCGACGCGGACGGGCCCAAGGCGTTCTCCGTAGGGCGCCCGGCGCCGGTGCGCGACGCGGTGGCGGGCGGGCCGCCCGTGCCCGGCGAGCTGTGCGACATCGTGGACCGGGCGATGCAGCCGGCGATCGAGGACCGTTATCCGAGCGCGGAGGCCCTGGCGCGAGACGTGGTGGCGTGGCTCGACGGCGTGCGACGGCAGGAGCAGGCGCGCGCGGCGCTGGAGAAAGCGCGCGCAGCGGAGCCGGAGATCGCGAAGCTCCGCGCCCGGGCGGCGGAGGTGGAGGCGCGGGCGCGGGTGCTCCAGAGTGACCTGCGGGCGTTCGATCCGATCGAGAAGAAGCGGCCCGCGTGGGAGCTCGAAGACGAGGCGGCGCGGCTCGGGCGCGAGGCAGCGCTCTGCGAGGCGACCTGGATGGAGGCCGTCCAGGGAGCGCTGAGCGTGGATCCGGACCTGGCAGAGGCCCACGCCATGCTCGCCGATCACCATCGAGAGCGCCTGATCGAAGCGGAGCGGGCACACCGGGACGGGGAGGCCGCGCGGGCGGAGGCGATGTTGCGGATCCACGATCGGGGCCGCCACGCGGCCTTTCTGCGCGGAGACGGGGCCGTGTCGCTCGTGACGGAGCCGCCCGGCGCGGAGGTGCTCGTGGAGCGGTATACGCTGCAGGACCGGCGGCTCGTTCGGGAGAGCGCGCAGCGGCTGGGGTCGACTCCGCTCGTGAAGGGGCCTTTGAGCCGGGGGAGCTACTTGCTCCGTCTGCGGGCGCCCGGGCGCGTCGAGGTGCGGTATCCGGTGCTGATCGAGCGGGACGGGCACTGGGATGGAACCGCGCCCGGGGAGTCCGAGCCGACTCCCATCGTGCTGCCGAGAGAGGGAGAGCTGGGGCCGAACGACTGTCTCGTGCCCGCAGGGTGGGCGTGGCTCGGGGGCGACCCCGAAGCGCCGGACAGTCTGCCTCGGAGACGGATCTGGCTCGACGCCTTCGTCATCGCTCGTCTCCCGGTCACCGTCGGAGAGTACCTGACGTTCCTGAACGACCTCGTGGCGAACGGGCTGGAGGCCGAAGCCCGGGAGGCTTGCCCGCGCGCTCATCAGGCGGTCTCGGGAAACACGGACGAGTTTGAGTTTCCCCGCGACGGCATCGGGCGTTTCGGGTTGCCGCGGGAGGGAGGGACCGTGCCCTGGTGTCCCGACTGGCCGATTGCCCGCCTCGATTGGTTCTCCGCCGTCGCCTACGCGCGGTGGCGAAGCGCGCGGACCGGCCGGAGCGTCCGCCTCCCCGACGAGTGGGAACGGGAGAAGGCCGCACGCGGCGCGGATGGTCGATTGTTTCCCTGGGGCGACCAGCCCGAGCCGACCTTCGCCCGGGTGGTCAACACGAGCGCGGCAGAGTCTTCGCTCGAAGGGGTGGAGGCTCGGTCTCTCGACGAGAGCCCCTATGGCGTGCGCGGACTCGCTGGCAACGTGAGGGACTGGTGTCAGAACGTCTGGAAGCACGAAGGCCCGCGCGTCGAACAGGGGCGCCTCCGGCTCGAGCAGGCGGCGCCGGAGGACCCGGATTTTCGCGCGATCCGAGGGGGCTCGTGGACGGGCGCCATCGTCCAGAGCCGGGCGGCCGCGCGTTTCGCGGGTCGCCCGGGAGGACGCTGGACGGTGGTTGGCTTGCGGCTGGTCAGGTCCTATCCAGGTGATGAGGACTGAGCCGGGGCGAAGCGCCGCATCAGCGCGGCGCCGCCTTGGAGAAAAGGCCACGCTCGGGCGTGTAGGCCGCGAGGGAGTACGTCGTCGCTTGAAACAGCAGGTTGCCGCCGGTGATCCCGAACCACGTGGGGACCGCGCCGCTCGAGGGGAGCGACACGCCGAACAGCTGGGTGGTGAGCGAGCCCGTGAGGGCCGGAATCTGGTCGCGGGAGCCCCAGTCCGCCTCCTGGTTGACCTCCGTGTACTGACTCGGGCGGAGCGTCAGCGCCGTCGCGGACACCTTGGTGACGCGCAGGCTGTCCGGCGTTCCGCTCGCGGCTTTCCGCCAGTATTCCTTGCCTTGCGTCCAGGTCTCGTTCGTCGCCGTGCTCGTCGTGTTCAAGGGCAAGATCCCTTCGTAGAGGAGGGTCGTTCCCTGCAGAAACTCTAGCCTCATGAACGGGTTGCCCCTGTCCCCGATCGGCGTGAGCTGGATTCCAGGCCGCCACGCCGTGGGCCTCACGCTCGTCCCCGGAATCGCCCCCACGTGCTGCGCCTCCACCCTCGCCAGGCCGCTCCAGAACACCGGTGTGTTGGCGAAAGCGTCCATCAACACGGGGTGCTGTGGGAAGCTGAGCGCTTCGAGCAGCATGCGTGTCCGCATGAGCAGCTCCGCGTGGGAGATGTCCACGTACGGAAACAGCTCGGTCGACGACTGCCTGGTCGTCCACTGCTCCAGCGTTCGCGTGAGGGCCCAGGTGAACGCCCCGTGCCAGCGATCGCCGAGCAGGGCCTGGTACCCCTGTTCGTCGTCCCGCGTGGCGCAGAAGATCCGCCGCTGCAGCCAGGGGTGAACCGGGCGCTGGGGTCTTGGGGAGGCGCTCGACGCGCCGCCGGTGAGATCGAGCGCGGTGACGCGCTGGTTCGTCGGGCCCCCTTTCTTCGAGTCCGCGGCGGCAAAACAGCAGTCGAGCACCACCGTGAGGTGCTCCACCGGATTGGGAGTCTGCTGCCGCTCGTAACCCGCCGTCAGTGCCTCTTCGACGTCCGCGAAAGGCAGAGCGTTCGTGCCGTCTCTGCCCACATCCGAGGGACAGAGGGCCAGCTCGCCGTCGAGCTTCGCGCCGTGACCCGAGTAGTAGAGGATCCCGGGGACCACGTAACCCTGCTGTTGGTCGAAGGGCGCGGCCAGCCGAGACTGGAGCCAAAGCAGGGCGTCCTCGATCGACGCACAGGTGGCGTCGCCCAGGATCTCGGCCCACGAGCCCTGCGCGGAGGCGAGCGCTTGCAGCGCCTGCGGCAGAACATCGTCGTGTGTCTTGCCCGTGCCCTCCGGCAGGGCCAGCAGACGCTCGATCTCGGCCTTTTCGAGGTCCTCCTCGGTGAGCGGAGGGCTCGTGCGCACGCGGATGTGCTCGGGCTGGTAACCCAGTCGCCGGCAGACCTTCCACATCGCGAGCACGTCATTGCGGCCCGCGCGGAGCCTCTCCTCGCTGAAGTGGGTGTACTCCTCGACGCCGATGAGCACGGCAAAACGCCCGTTCCATGTGTCGCTGGCCCAGTAGGGGTACTGATAGGGATCGCTCGATTCGTAGGCGACGAGGTTGCCGTCGTCCTGCAGGACCAGCCTCGCCGCGAGCGGGTCGGCTGGCGAAGACCAGGGTTTACACGGCCGCAGCTCGCTGCCCTCCTCGTCGCACACGACCAGCAGGTCGGCGGCGTCGAAACGCGCCCGGCCGGGCTTCTTTGGCTTCGTCCGGGACTGCCAGGTCGGGATCCATCGCTCGTCGGGCTGCTTCGCGAGGAGCACCAGATTGCCGTCTTGCTGGTAGCGCAGCTTGAACACGCCGCTCGGAGACACCAGCTCCTCGCCGGGTTCCAGCGTATCTCCAGGTTTCATGCTGCTCTTCGCGTTCGGTACGGTCATGGCTCTCTCCTCGATGGTCGCTTGGGGGACGTCCGGTGTCGGGTGCCGCGCCATTGTGCCTCAGATCACGCGTCTTGCGGTGGCTCGGGAAGCACCCCCGGCGCCGTCGCTCGCGGTCGTGATACTGTCGGAGGGCCTCCCGTGAGCACACCTCTCCTCGAAGACGCCGTGGACCTGCTGCTCGCCTCGGCGGACGAGGGCCGACCGGCGCTGACGGAGCCCCTGCCGGCCGACGCGGCGCAGCGCGCCGGGCGACCGCGAGAGGGGGCGAGTGACACGTTCACCCGGTTCGCGTCGGAGGCCGATCCGAACGACCTCGCGCTCCAGGGCTGGGCGATCGTCGCCCCGGAGGGGCCCGAGGGCGAGCGCATGATCGACGCGATCGCGCCGCTCCGGAAGCTGCGCGAGGAGGAGCAAGGGGCGAAGGTGAAGGTGTATCGCGTACCCCCCGGTTTGCGGGAGGACGAGGCGCGCGACTGGAAGATGGATGTGCTCGCTCCGGAGGGCGAGCGGGACGAGGACGTGCCCCTGTATCTGCTCTTGCTCGGCGATCTGCACCAGATCTCGGCGGAGCTGCAGCACGTGCTCGCCCCGGGGTCCCTCGTGGGGCGCGCGTGTTTCGCGAGCGATTCGGGCGAGACCGATCTGGCCGGGTATGCGGCCTACGCGGAGAAGGTCGTGCGATGGAGCCGGAGGCCCCAGGCAGACGTGTTGCCCGATCTGCTATTCTACACGTCGCCGGACGGCAGCAGCGCGACCTTCGCGGGCGAGACGCGCCTCGTGAAACCGAGCCTCGCCGCGGCGATGGAGGCGCGGGACGCCGGGCGTCTGTCGGCGGCCTCCGTGCGCGAGCTGTCCGCGCCGTCGGGGGACGCGTTTCTCCGCGCGACGTTCGGCGACGGCTCGCCTCCGCGGCCGAGCGTGATGCTGTCGGTGAGCCACGGGCTCGGCGCGCCGCGCGGCGGCTGGGCGTCGACCGAGGAGCACCGCAGACGGATGGGCGCGATGAGGATCGAGGGCGCGGACGTCGTCGACGGGGAACGCGCCGCGGGACAGACGTTCTTGCCTGGAGGGGTGTGGCTCTACCTGGCCTGTTTCGGCGCGGGCGTGCCGACGAAGAGCGTGTACCACACGTGGCTCTCGGAGCTCGCGAAGGAGAGCGCCTTCAGCGGCGATCTGCGGGAGGTGCGAAGAAACCTGCCTTCGGAGGGCGACCGCCCGTTCATCGCGCGCCTGCCCCAAGCCGTGCTCGCCAGTCCCGGAGGCCCCCAGGCGGTGATTGCCCACCTGGATCTCGCGTGGACGTACGGTTTCTCCGGCACGAAACGCCGGACCGCGAGCGCCAAGTCGCGTTTCCTCGGGCCCCTCGAGCTGCTGATCCGCGGCGGTCGCGCGGGCGTGGCCCTCGGCCGCTTGATGAAGGCCTACGCCGAGACGAATGACCTACTGATGGCCAACTACCAGCGCGAACGCGACGCCCGAGCGGACGGCCGCCCGAACCCGGTAAACCCCGTGGAACAGGCGCACCTCTGGATGTTGCGGAACGACCTCCGGGGGTATGTGCTGCTCGGCGATCCGGCCTGCCGACTGCCTCGCGTGCTCCCGGCGCGGCCGGGAGGATGACCCACGCGCGCCCGGGAAATTCTCGAAGGGACTTCCCTTACCTCGAACGCTCTTGAAGATCGAGGTGGTGAGGCTGGCCTTGCCATCACGGCCTCGGCCCGGGTGTAGTCCGACGTTTGGAGCTTCGCCCAGGCCACGCGAATAGACCTTGCGTCGCAAGGGCCCATCAGGAAAAGCAAGACCCCATGTCGCAAGAACAAGCCAGCGAGGCCGCCCGCCCCATCGACGCCGAGGTTACGCGGGTGTTGGTCGAGAACCACCGTAAGTTCTTGAGCTTTCTGGAAAGGCGCGTGGGCCGCCGGGAGGTGGCCGAAGACATTCTGCAGGAGGCCTTCGCTCGCGGCCTGCCCAAGTTGGAAACCCTGCGCGACGGCGAAGCGGTGGTGTCCTGGTTCTACCGCGTGTTGCGAAACGCCACCGTGGACTACTTTCGAAGAGCCGAGGTGCAAGACCGTGCGCTAGCGCAGTTCGCCGACGAGCTGGAAGGGCAGGAGCAAGCCCCCGAGGCCCTGCGCGACGAGGTTTGCCGCTGCGTGACCCAACTGGCAGGCACCCTGAAGAGCGAATACGCCGACGCCCTGCGCCGCATCGAGGTGGACGGCATCAGCGTGGCAGGTTTCGCTGAAGAACAAGGCATCTCCAAGAGCAACGCGGCGGTGCGCGTGTTCCGCGCCCGGGAAGCCCTGCGCCGTCAGGTCGCCGTCTCGTGCGGCACCTGTGCGGACCACGGCTGCCTTGCCTGCACCTGCGGCAGCGGTCAGGCGCCCTCCGCGAAGGCACATGGTTGCGGTTCGCTGTAGCCACCTTCGCCGAGCACGTGAATGGCAATCTGCGCCTGCTCGGGCGACACAATCCAGTATTCAGGAATGCCAAACCGCGAGTAAAGAGCGTATTTGAGGTGCTCATCCCGGTCGCGCCCGGTCGGAGACAAGATTTCGATCGCCAGATCGGGGGCCCCCTCGATGGCCCGCTGCGTGATGATGCTTCGTCGCTGGTTCTGCACCACGACGATGTCGGGCTGAACAACGTTGGTGTCCGAAAGGATGACATCCACGG
>CAYLJT010000055.1:0-17376 GCA_964383995.1 uncultured Polyangiaceae bacterium | reverse complement strand
TCGCGGTGTGTGCGAGGACTTAATCAAGACCGGTGCCAACTCGCCCGAAGCGCCAAAAGCGCTTAATTCGCTGGAGATATGGAGGGCCAGCCTGGTCGCGCCGACGCCGCGGGTGGGGCCCCAGCCTTCACCTGGTGGCTCCAGCCTCCAGGCCGGGCTGAGAAACCGCGCACCAAGGAGGTACTCCTTCGCGGAAACCGAAAGGCCGGGGCGCGGCGTCGGGCGTCGATTGCGTCTCTGACAAGCGAGCCTTGATTCGACGTCGGTCCCCCGGGCAGTCACCTGCAATCAATAGGGATTGGCCGGCACAAGCGCGCCGTTGGCAGCCGACAGCGTCTGGCTCGGCACGCTCGAATCTCCAGCAGGCAGGGTCAACCCGTCTCCGGCAGCCAGTTTTCGCAACGACAGTCCGGCGTAGTCAAGAGGCACGCCTGCCGTGCAAACGCTGGGTAGGCCGTTCGAGCGCAGCGCGTAGACCGCACCCTTGCCCACGACCGTACCTTGCCCCGCGGCGTCGACCAGCAGGGCCGTTTCCTCGTCAATGCCGAGGCCCAGCGCATCGCTGACCCAACCGTCCTGAACGACCCTCGCCAGGAAGCCGACCAGGCGCCCCATGCGGTCGCGTTGGGCGAAGTGGGTGTCGGTGATCACCCCGGTGAGAGGCGTAAAGCTCAAGAAGTCACGGTCGAGCTGCATGTAGGTGTTGTACGGATCGAGCAGCGCTTCTTCGGAATAAACGGTGTCGTTGTAGGCTGCAAACACCAGCTCGCCGAGCACCGCGCAGCCTGCGCTGGTGCCACCGACCACGGCGCCGCGAGCGTAGGCGGCGTGGAGGGCGTCTTCGACGCGCGTGTCTTTCCAGTTCAACATGTATTGTGCTTGGTCTCCTCCAGCGAGGAAGATGCCTTCGGCATGTTCGATGCGGTACGCCACATAGTCGGTGTCGGCTAGGTCGCGGCTGGTCACGAGCAGGGTCTCCACCGAGTCGCAGCCGCCGATGTCGTCGTACAGATAGTCGTTGTAGCCGTCCGAGCCCGACGTCCGCAGCACCACGACATCACCCCCGGCGAGCTTGTCTTTCCACCATTCGAACGCGGCGTCCACGTCCGTGCCTCCGCCCATGAGGATCAGGCCTGGACCCTTTGGCGTGACGTCGGCGTCGGCGTCGGTTCCGGTCAGGAATGCGGTGAGGTCGACTGGCTTCTCGGGTACGACTTCGCCACCACCTGAACCAGCCGTCCGGCCGCTGCCGCTGGTTCCGCTCGTGCTGGCTCCGCCGCCGCTGCCGCTGGTTGCGTTCGTCGACGACCCGGCGAGCGTGCTGCCGGCTTCCTCGGAGGAGCAGCCGATGGCTAGGCTCAACAAGATCGCAAACAACCAGCTACGACGCGCTCGCCCGTCGCGCATGCTGAGGCTGATTGAAGCCATGGCTGAGCGGGCGCAGGAAGCAACGGATGGGGCGGGCATGGCGAGCGATGCTAACACAAGCGCGTCTTCTTGTGCCGGGCCAGCCACGGGTGAAACCGAGGGCGCAGTGCCAACGCGCAGAGCTTGTGGTTACGGCAAGGTGTCCACCGCGCGGGCCGCGGGCAGCGCCTTGAGATCGGGGCAGTCTTCCCGCGACTGGCAGAGGTCGTCGTCGATCGACATACCGCCGCTCACGGCGTAGCGCCCGATCATGTTCATCATGAAGCGCCCGATATCGAACGTGGTGAGCGCTCCGCAGCCACAAGGGTCCTCGCCTTCGGTCTCCATACACTCCGCGCGGCAGGTGTTGCGCACCTTGTCGGTGGTCTCGCCGGGCAGATCGAAGCCGTGTTGACCCGTCGCGTCGGCGTAGGGGAAGATGGCCGCGGACACGCCGCCTAGAGGATCGCTGCTGGTCATTCCGATGCGCAAGGGCTTGTCGAGGCGCGGCACGTCGCTGCCGTAGTGGTCCGTGCTTTGGCTGAAGTTCTCCACGTCGAGGTGCACGCCCACGCCGTCGGGCGTCACGTAGCGCTTGAAGACGTCGATGCCCTCCGTCGTGTAGGTGTCGATGAGCTCCTGATTGACCGGCTTGCCGTAGCGTGGATCGACGTTCAGATAGTCAATCAGCCCGGCCGCGCGGCCCACCGAGATGCCGCTTGCCACAGGCACGCTCATGTCGCCAATGGTGGAGATGATCAACGCGTGGGCGCCCGTCGTCTGACCGGTGCCTGGGTAGGTCATCGGTTCGAGCGACATGTGGCGGGCTAGCACCGCCGGATCCGCCGGATCCAGGGCGAGCTGTCCGAGACCCTGGAAACGCCGCAGATCGGGGTGACCGCGCTTCAGGCCAAGGCCCTCGGCGAGGGCTACCAGCGGCGAACCCGCTTCGAACTGCACCGACTGGAAGGTGAAGCCCTCGGCGAATTGCTCCACCACGACATGGGGCTGCTTTCCAGCACGCACCGCACAGTGGATGTCGCCGGTGACCAGCGCATCGCCCTTGTAGATCGAGAGGCGCACGGGGTCGCCCACGTCGCTGGCGATGGAAGCGCGCACCGTGCCGTTTTCGCTGACGTAGCCGCAGCCGCGCTCGCCGTTGCCGAGGTTCTCCACGACCATCGTGTCCCAGGGCGCGATGCCCGAGACCATGCCAATCTGGACCGTCGTGGCGTCGTTGAGGTCCGGGACAATCGTCTCCAGAAGCATCTCGCCCGAGGCCACGTCCGCCGTGCCCACGAAGATGGGGCCCATGGAGCGCAGGATGAAGGCTTCGGGCACACCTCCCTGTTTGGAGCGAGGCCCGATGTCGCCGTAGCCGCCGCCGCCCGAAATGGGCGCGATCACCTTCACCTCGGGCTCCACCGAGCCCATGATCATCGACATCATGCCACCCAGCGAGCCGCCGAACATGGACAGCTCGGAGTCCGCGCCCACGTCCACCGCCCCGTCGCCGTCGAAGTCGCCGGCGAGCTCGGGTTGCCCGTCGCCGTTCACGTCGAGCTTCCAACGCCGCTCACCATCGAAGCTACGCAACACGCGCACGAGCTGCATGTAGTCCAGGGCAAACTGCCGCACCATGTCCCGCGTGTGGAATAGGTAGGCGGTCCAGAAGTCGGCTCCGGAGTCGGTGTCGCCGTCCCCGTCTTGATCCGCCGCGCGATCGTGGAGCAAGGCATTGCCCGCGGCGGAGAGGCCGTAGCTGCCGAGCAGCACCTTGGCGAGCGCGGCGTCGCCCGCGCTGACGGAGATACCATGGGAAGGTCCGTCGATGGCAAGGACGGCGATGCCGTGTTTGGCGACGAAGCTCGGAAACTCCAGGGCGTCGAAGCGATTGCCGGTGTAGCCGTGGCCGAGCAGCGCGACGGGCGCTTGCTTGCCTTCGCCGCGCGCGGAGACCTCTTTGCGTGGCACCGCAAGCGTAAAATACACGGTTTCGGCGCGCGCTTTGGCGGGCACGCGCTCCAGATCGGGGGGCCAGGACTGGTCGTTCAGACCGAGGGGCGCTCCGTTCGCGTCTTCGCGCGCGAAGAGCTGGGGTGACTGGAAACTGCCAATCACGTAGTAGTCGACGTAGCCTGTGCCCTCGACGAGCGTCGTGAGGAACTCGCCCTCACTGGCGCCAAGCAGGTCTTCGCCGAGCCGCTGCAGGGCGGGAGCCCAGACCTCACCGTAGAGCAAATGGGGCTGTTTCATCCCTGGGAATTTGCTCTCGTCGCGCATGGGCAAGAGCTCGTCCACTTCGGCAGGGAACTCGGCCGCGAGGTGCGCCTGCGTGCCGTGGCCATAGAGCCCGTCGCGCACGGCCTTCCAGTCGGCCTCGATGGTTTGCGTCGTGTACGCGTAGGTGAAGGCGATGTCGTCGGTGGTCAGGCCGGGAGGCAAGACGTCGAGGAGAGGTCGCAGATCTTCCGTCTGCGAGGCGTGGTTGATGAATGGGTAGGGCGAGCCGACGGGGGCGCCGCTGGCGTCGAGCACGCGTCGGGTGACGACCACGGCGTAGCGCGTACGCTCGCGCAGGGGCACCATCGGCCGCGCGATCAGCGTGTTCGTCGTGCGCTCGTAGAAGGTCATCAGCGCGTCGGCGCGGCCCGCGAGATCGTCCGCCGCGGGGTTCGTTCCAGGTAGGCGGTTGGGCACGTCGAGGATGCCGTCGGCGTCGCTGTCCTCGGGCGGGTCGAGCACACCATCGCCATCGGTGTCCTCGCCCGGATCGAGCGTGCCATTGCCATTCTGGTCCTCGCCGGGGTCGAGCACGCCATTGCGATTCCGGTCTTCGTCGGTCTCGTCGAAGACGAGAGACATCGAGTCCTCGCGCGGGTCGTTCTTCCAGTAAAGATCGCGCTTTTCTAGGGAGACGGGGTAGTTGCCATTGCCGAGGTCGAGGTGGTGGATCTTGCCAAGCTCGGGGGACGCCGGGTCGATGTTGATGAGGTAGATGGCGTCGTCGGAGGTGTCGTAGTCGGCGTCGCGGTGCCTGGAAATGATGCTGTTCACGTCGATGGGGCCGGTGAACGGCACGGTGATCGCCTGATACACACCCCAGCCATCGAGCCTGTCGAGCAGCTCGCGGGTGCGCGCCTCGAAGCGCGTCGGCGCGAGCATCGACGCGTTGATGCGACGGTGGGTCGGTGAGGTCTCGTCGTAGCGCGTTGCCACGTCGTTCGGCAGCGCGATTTCCGGCAGCGGCTCGTGCGCGAAGTCCATCTTCACGGTGGTGCCCGCGGGTTGCGCGGGGGCCAGCCCTTCGGGCGCGTTCGAGCACGCTGCGAGGAGGAGGATGAGCCCTGCGAAGATCGGTCGCTTGTCCATGGTATCGCTCCCTTTCCAACCGCGCCTCACAGGCGCACCTCCAGCATCAACCGTCCACCGTGCACCGCGTCCATCGGTCCGCCGTCCTCGCGGTGCATGGCGCTGCCTGGACGCAACGTGCCGCCTTCCAGCCCCGCGTCCACCTGCGCGCCGCGCACGAGGGCGCGATAGCGCACGCCGACGTCGAGCTCGGTGCCGAGATAGCTGCCCCCTTCGCCGCCGAGAGGCCCGTGGGGCACGCCACCTGCGAGCCGCGTGTTGAGCGGATCGGTGAGCGGCACGGCCGCAAACGCGAAGAGCGGCCCACCGTACAGCTCGAGGCCGTCGATCGGTCGGTAGCGCAAGCGCGGGAAGAGCGCGACGGTGTTGGTCAGGTTGCCCCGCGTCGGCACGCGTTCGAGGTTCTGCGAAGGCAAGCCGACGAGCTCCGGATCGGCGGCGGTCACGGCCCCGCGCGCCGACTGCGCGGCGAGCACGTGCCGGTACAAGAGCAATCCCGTCTCGTAGTTCGGGTCCACGCGAAAGCCGTTCTGTTCGCCGTCGTCGAGGTTCTGATCGCCCGACGCGTACAGGAAATCCAGCACGAGCCCGAAGTTACCGTGTTCCAAAGAAGTGCGCGCAGCCGCGCCGAATTGCAGCACGTCGTGCTCGGCGTAAATCGCCGTGGGGGCGAGCTCGGTCGTGCCGGTGATGAACGCGCCTTCGCCTTCCAGCGACAGCACCGTCCCGCCCAGATCGATGCGTGTTTTGGCGGTCGCGTCGCTGACCCACACGTCGGTGCGCGCGCCTGTTTCGGTTTTCTGAAAGCGTCGCACCACGTAGGCGCCGCCCGTGGTGGGCTTGCCCGCGCCGAGCGTCAGCGCGCCGAAGAGCTGCTTCGCTTCGTCGCCCGCGAGCAGCGAGTCGTCGTCGTGCACGATGTCGCCGCCGAGGGCTACGAGCAGCCCCGCCTGGGTGTGTGGGCCGGTGGCGATCGCCGCGCGCAACAGCCGATCACCTCCCCGTGGATCGGCGAAGCGCGCGCTGCCCGGTTGGTAGCCGCGGTCGCCATCGTTGGCGAGCAGGCCCATGCCCCAGTGGCTCGTGGTGAGGCCGAGGGACAGGTGTGCCCAGGGCGCGAACGATACGCGGACGGAGGCCTTGCGCAGCTCCATGTCGAGCTCGTCGGAGCCGGGATAACCGTCACCGGGGACCGACGGATCGCCCGCGATGAAGCCGGTCACGAGGTCGTGCTCGTACTCGACGTGGAGGGCCGGACGCAGCTCGCTGCCGCTGTCGAAGGTCGCGGCAAGGCGCGCGCGCGGAGCGACGACGAGGCCGCGATCGAGCTGATTTCCCGCGCGATCGAGGGCCGTCGCAGCGATGTCCTCGAAGCGGCTGCCGAGGGTGACGGGGACCTCGAGCACCATGCAATGCTCGCCGAACGAGAAGCGCGCGAGGGGCGCGTAGCGATCGTCCTTGCCGGAAAGCACGGCGGCCGAGCGCGGCGATTCGCTGGCTGCGGGGCTGCGCGGAGGGCAGGGCGGAGGTGGCTCGGCGAAGGAGAGAGAAGGCGCAAGCGCGAGGCCGAAGAAAGCAGCCAGGGGCGCGCAGCGGAGCGTGGATACCGTCATGAAGATCCCGCGAGCCTAATGCAGAGCCGCCAAGAACGCATCTTCCTTCTGCCCGCCGGAGCGTCGATGGGGTGCCCAAACGCGACGACCCGGTCCATGATGGTCGGCATGCCCCCGCGCCGTCCAGCACGCTTTGCAGGCCCTTTCCGACACGCTACTCCGCAGCGATGGCCACACCGAGGTCGCATTGCGGCAACAGGTCACAGAGTTCGTGACTGCGATCATGAACGGCCACGAGGCAGGCGACACAATTCCAGAAAGCCTCCAAGCCTACCTCCGTAAGCTCGCCAAGCATGCCTACCGGATCACGGACGAAGATGTCGCGGCGCTACGGAGCGACGGCTACTCGGAGGACATGATCTTCGAGCTGACCACCACAGGCGCGTTGGCGGCGGCGCTCGCGCAGATGGACCGGGGCTTGGCCGCCCTCGCGGCTTCCGAGACTTTCCAGACGCCTTCGACCGGAGATAGCTGAAATGCGACTCGAGATCTTGAAGCATGGTCACCGCCCCACACAGAAGATCTTCTTGCGCGTCCTGACGTGGTTGCTGGGGCAGGTGCCGGGCCCGATCGCCGTGATGTCCTATCGAAACGAAATGTTCGGCAAAGGTTTCAGCCAGTGCTTCCAGGAGGCCATGAGGCGTCAGCAGGAGTGGACAGACGGTGAGACCGAGCTCTTCGCCGCGTTTGTGTCCAGTGTGAACCGCTGTGCCTATTGAGTCGGCGATCACTCCGCGGTCGCGGAGAAAGTCTGGAAAGGCGGCGCCACGGTCGAGGCGGTTCTGGCGGACTACCGCACCGCAGCTATCGACGAGAAGCTCCGCGCGACGCTGGTTTTTCTCGAAAAACTTACGCTCCATCCCGAAGACATCAGTGCCTCCGATATCGCGCCGATGCGAGCGGCAGGGCTCTCCGACCGCGCGATTGAAGAAGCCATCTACGTTTCAACGATGTTCAACATCATGGATCGCCTGGCCGACGCGTTCGACTTCGAAATGACGCCCCCCGGGGCCTTGCCAAAGGTCGTATTCGTATTGACCCGCGCAGGCTACGGAGCTGGCTCCGTCCCGGGCTGACGCGGCTCCACCGCTAGAGCCAAAAATCCTGTCTAACGCAGGTGGACTTGGACGTTAGAAGCACGGCTCGCTCGAGCCATTCGGCGTTCTAAGGCGGGCACACGTCCGTGCCCCCCTCCGGGGTGATGACCGCGGAAGGGGACTGCCCGAGGGCCCAGTGGCCTATCGTCTCGAACATCGTTCGCGGCCATCGGCGTCAATGGTCACATCGAAGGTGTGCGGCGTGTCGCGCAGCGTCTCATGCTTGTCGCACGAGGGCCCGAAGGTGCCCGGGGCACGAACGAGCGCGGTCCCTTCTTCGGCACTGGAAGGCAGGTCGGCGAGGGCCGCAAGATCGATGCGTACGAGCTCGGCGAAGCCCGCAAGATCCACGGGCCCGTAGCCAGGGATGGCGAAGCCGGCGCCAATGAGCGTATCGGACAGCAGGCTGTCGGTCTGGCCCTGACGGACGAACATCGGCGTGGTGACGTGATTTCGAATCACGTGCCCCTCGTCCGTGCAGCGGTCGGCCGTGGTTGGATCGTTCTGGGCGTGCCAGGCCTCGCAACTGTCGTCGCTGCGCGAGACGTAGAACCGGCGCCCGCGGGCGAATCGTCGCCACCACAAGCGCTGATGAGGCAGGCGATGAGCGCAAAGGGAAGGGGGAAGCGAGTGGGCTGTAACACGTGTCGAAGCCGCATACGCGAGGGGCAGGCGTCCGGCAACAGCCCCTTTCGTCCTGACCCTCGCGGGCCACGGATCCGACTCCGTTCCAGGGTGACGCGCCGAGCGAGAGAGCTGGTCAACACGGGCGTGCGCATGGTAGCCTCCCTCCATGCGCACGGTGTCGGGTCTGCTCGCTGTGGCCGAAGACCGTTCCTACTTCTGGGACCTGGACGACCGTGGCACCGTCTATCACAGCTTCGAGCCCTGAGCGCTTTACAACCCTTGGCGGCACGCTGCTTTTTGTGGCTAACGACAGGCTCTACCGCTTCTGACTGGACTTCGTTTGCAGGAGGCTACCCCGATGAAATCGCGTTGCGTTGCGCTGACGGTGCTTGTGGTCGGCTTGGCTTTCACGGCCTGTGGTCCCACCATCGATGCACCCCTCGTCCCCGCGGCGAGCGGCACAGCCCTGCCCGAGGGTTGGCAAAGCACCGACGTGGGAACAACGGGCGCTCCCGGCTCTACCCTGTACAGCTCCGATACGGGAACCTTCACCGTCAGCGGGTCCGGCAACGGCGTTCCGAACCGCGACCGAAGGGGCCCCGGCAGCGATATCAATCTGGCCTGGAGCGACGAGATGCAGTTCGTCTACCGCAAGATCGAGGGCGACTTCGAGCTCGTCGCGCGTATCGTCAGCCACGGTCCCGCGCTTTCGCAGGCCGGACTCTCGGTGCGAGAAGACCTGAGCAGCGCGCCTGTAGGGGTCAGCTTGTTCTACTCACCCGCTTCCTCCGCGGGCTCCTCGCCCGTCGACATGATCCAATCCACCACACGCACCGTCGGGGGTATCACCACGGGTCGCTCGCTGGCGCGCTTCATCAGCGCCAAGCCTAGACCGGCGGCCACACCGGCTTGGCTCAAGATCGTGCGTGTAGGCAACGATCAGGGTAACTACTGGTCTCGCGACGGAATAGATTGGATTCCCGTCTCCTCGGGCGCTCCGCTCGTATCCAGCGTCGCGCTGTTCATCGGCCTTTCTGTCTCGTCGGGCGTCCGCGGCACCACCGCCACGGCTACCTTCGACAACGTCTACCTGGGTCCTCCACGCCTGCGTTGGAAAACAAGCTGGGTAGGCAACACCTTCGGTCAGTCGAGCCAGGGTGACCTCACGGGCAAGCTCAATGACGGCTATGTCACGGCCGGCATTAACGCGTTATGGGTAGCGCCCGATGGCAGTTGTTGGACCAACACCTCTTACGACGAAGCCGGGCAATCGGCCAAGGTCTACAAAGACGGTCGGGTTGTGCGCGGCCTGCCTGGTAACAACAAGGCCTACGAGGGCTCGGTCACGGGGGATGGCAGCGACGTGTACCTGGTCTCCGGCTCCGATGTCGTACGGCCCAAGCCGGACGGCTCCTACGAAAAGGTCGTGTTTACAGGTGCGGGCGCGGTCGGACCGGTCAGCGGTCTCGCGGCGCGCGGCGGCCCTTCCCCCGAGCTTTATGTCGCGAATCGCGACGCCTCCGAGATCATCGTCGTCGACACCCGCACGATGAGCGAAGTAGACCGCTTCCCGTTCGAACAGGGCCGTCCCGGGCCCATGGCCGTCGACGCGCGAGGAGACTTGTGGATCATCCAAGAAGGCATGGATTATCCACTCGTCAACGGCGGACCCGCTGCCGGGCAGCGCGTAGGAATCATGAAGGGCACTTACGCCACGGGCGTTTATTGCTACACCAAGAGCGGCGGAACCTGGAGCTACAGCGGCAGGAGCATCACCGACATGATCTTGCCAACCGCCGTGGCCGTCGACACGACCTGGGACAGGCTTCTTGTTACGAACAACGGACCCGAGCAGAGCGTGCGCATCTACGACCATCTCAGCAGCGCGCCTACGCTGCTGGACCGGCTCGGCACGCCCGAGGGGCCCTCACCGTACACGCCCGGCGGCATCTTCTTCGGCGCCAACCCCGGCCTGCTCGACGACCCTGAGGCGGGCGGCATGGCGCGCTTTTACAACCTTACCGGTGTGGGCGTCGATGCGGAGCACAACATCTACGTGGCTGGCGACATGTCCGGCGCCGACCTGCGAAAGTTCACCCCCAACAAGACGTTCGTGTGGGGCATACGCGGCAGCCGCGATAGCTTCAGCGTGGGAGATTTCGACCCGGACACCGACGGTCGCGACTTGTTCACCGATCGCCATCACTATAGCTTGAAGTATGAGTCGGAAAAGCCAGGCGAAGAATGGCGCTTCAAGGGTTTCACCTTCGACCCCTACGCCAACATTCTAGACAGTCGTTTTACCGGTGTGCAGGTGCCCTTCGTGCGACGCTTTGGCCCGGGCCGCCCGCGCTTCATGTTTCGCGCACGCTTCGACCGTGCGCGGGTGAGCGACGGCATTGACATCTTTCGCTTCGAAGCCGGCAAGGAGATTGCCATTCCTTGCGGAGGCATCTACGCTGATGCCACGAGGAGGGGGAGCATCCTTTGGGTGGACGCGAACGGCGACGGTCGCGACAGTCCGAGCGAAGACTCGCACCACGACGGCATCGGCTCCGGTGACTGGACCACACCCGGTGTCTGGTACGACGTGGACGCGGGCGGCGACATCTGGCGGGTCAACCAGAATACGATTGTGCACATGGCGATGACAGGCATCAACGCCCAAGGGGCCCCGGTATATAGCTTTTCGGGCACTGCTGCTCCGGGCTCTCCGCGCCCGGCCTACGAGGAACTTCCCACCCCTGCTCCCTTCACACGCCTGCCCGGTACGCGCGCCATGGTGCGGCGAATCCAATACGACCGCGCCAACGACGCGCTGTACTTGAGCGGCAACACCCCGGAGCTTTTGGCGGCGGGCGGAGGCATGTCCATGGGCGCGGTGCTACAGCGCTACGATCACTTCCTGCAAGACCCGAGCGCCGCGACGCCCCGCTACGGTCATGGGCTCGTGCTCCCGACGACCACCGAGAACGCCTACATTCAAAGCAGCAGCGGCTACCACTTCAAGGCGTTCGACGTGGCGGGAGATTACCTGTTTGTCTGGGACATGTACGGTGAGATCCACGTCTACGACGCCGCGACGGCTGCTCCTGTCATCAACATCGGTCCTGGACCGGAGGTCGATGGTCAGATGGGCTGGGCGAACCAGACCAAGCAACACGCGTTCAAGAGGTCAAACGGTGAGTACGTGCTGACCATGGAAGACAGCGCCTGGCACGCCCGAAACCTACTCTACCGCTGGACACCCGCGAGCCCTGCGCCCGTACCGACAGACGCGGGCCGCTGACGCCGCTCGGGCACGATAGGAGGTCTGCGCCGCGCCGATCCTCGACCCTATGCCTGCCGCGGATGACGCCGTCGGGTCAGGTCTCGACTTGGCAGTTGGCGCTGCAACCGTCGCCGTCGTTGTTGTTGCCGTCGTCGCACTCTTCGCCGAGCGACTGGATGCCATTTCCGCAGGTGGTTGCCGTGCAGTTTGAGTCGCAACCATCGCCGTCGATGTTGTTGCCGTCATCGCAGTATTCTTCGGCCTCCAGCGCCGAGTTACCGCAGATGTGGGTCACGCAAACGTTGAAGTCGCAGAGCCCGGTCGCGCAATCGAAGCCACTAAAGCAGAATTGTCCAACGTTGCACGGAGGGCAGAGCCCCCCACAGTCGACGTCGGTCTCACTGCCATCCTGAACGCCGTCCTGACAGGGATCGCCGGCACACGCATGTTCCACACATTGCTCTGGAAAGGGACAGTCGCCGCTGACGTTGCACTGGACGCAGTGGCCCTGTCCGTCGCACACCATGGTCCCACCCGCGCACAGCGTTCCTACGTCGACCGGTGTATGAACCGGCTGGTTGCCATCGCAGGTATCCGTCGTGCAATCGTTCGCGTCGTCCGGCGAGCAGCCACCCGTGGCGCTTGAGCTGGTCCCCGTACCGCTGCCGGTGGCCGGGCCGCCGCTTGCCGTGCTGCTCGCCCCGCCACCGGTCGTGTCGCTCGACGTCGTGCCGCTCGACGCCGCGCCCCCACTGCCGCCGGAGCCATCGAACACGGAAAACTCGGTACCGCAGGCGGTCCCCAACGCAAGGCCAAGGGGTATCAAGAAGGCGAAGACGCGCGTGCTCACGCGCCCTAGTGTAGCAAAATCCAGGCGCGCGAGATGAAATCGTTAACGGGTCCAAAAATAGTTGCATAGCTGTTCTTGACCAACCTAATCTTGAACGATGAGCTCTCTTCGCCCCGAACCTCGCCGCGCCAAGACCAGCCTGTCGACCCTTCTAGCCACCGGCCTTGCCATGGCCTTCCTCGCGCAAACCGACTGCACGAGTCAGGAACCCGCGGCGCCCCCCGCCGCGCGCGAAAGGGTAGCAGAAAAGACCTCGTTCGTGGGCGCACCGCCCGGAGGCTGGCCCGACAATCCCAACGACCTGTGGGACATCTGCGGCGTGGCCCATGTCGAAAACTCCTACGTCCAATATTGCGATCCGCCCGCCGGCCAACAGGGGGGCGGACAGGTTCAGTTGCCCGACGACGAGTGCAAGTCGCTGCTACCCGGCGGCGGTGGCGGGGACGGAGGCGGGGCCCCGGCGGCGACCGCCTGTGCCGGCACGGGAGCACCGGGGGTGGACAGCGGGCAAAACTGCACGGGTATCCCCATTTGCATTTACAAAACGGGCTGCGACGACGTTTCGACCTGCGGCGCTCTCTACCACGAGGCCGTGCATGCTGGGCAGCTCAACGACATGTGCGGCAGTTGCAAGGACAAGGCAGCCACCCCGCAAGAAATGGCAAACTGCATCGGCTGCTATTTCGACATGTGCGGCGCCCAAGCCGAGGCCGAAGCTTACGCCGCCGAAGCGGATCCGGTGGGCGATCCCAACTCCCAGGCCGAGCAAGACGACGCCGCGGCCATGCATGCCTATTTTTGCTGCGAAATGGGTCAAGAGCACACGCCGCCGGCGGCCTGCGAGCAATTCAACATCGACTGTGGCGGCTCCATGCCAGACACCCAGTGCGCCTGCGGTGAGATGCCCAATGCCGGGAGCTCGTGCACGGGCGGAGAGTGCGAAGAGGGCGAGGAGTGCACAACGGGGGACAACGACTGTTATTGCGCCCCCACCTGTGGAAACGGCGAATGTGGTGAGTCCGAGGACTGCTCCAGTTGTCCGTCCGATTGCGGTGACTGTCCTAGTTGCGGCGACGGCACGTGTGACAGCGGGGAAGACTGCTCCAGTTGTCCTTCGGACTGCGGCTCCTGTTCGTATTGCGGCGACGGAACGTGCGACAGCAGCGAAGATTGCTCCAACTGTGCTTCCGACTGCGGCACCTGTTCGTATTGCGGCGACGGCACGTGCGACAGCAGTGAAGATTGCTCGGGCTGCTCGTATGACTGCGGGACGTGCGAATATTGCGGCGACGGCTACTGCAATGGCTCGGAAGACTGTTCTGGTTGCGCCTCGGACTGTGGCTCCTGCTCGGAATATTGCGGCGATGGTGCCTGCAACAACGCGGAAGATTGCTGGGGCTGCGCCTCCGATTGTGGCACCTGTGAATATTGCGGAGACGGCTCCTGCGCTACCGCGGAAGACTGCTGGAGCTGTTCGTCGGACTGCGGTAGCTGCGGTTATTGCGGCGATGGCAATTGTGACGCCGGGGAAGACTGCAATGGCTGCAGCTCGGACTGTGGCTCTTGCTCCTCCTGTGGAGACGGCTCCTGCGGTGGCGGAGAAGACTGCTGGAGCTGTGCTTCCGATTGCGGCTCTTGCTCCTACTGCGGTGACGGTGCCTGCGACAGCAGCGAAGACTGTTCCAGTTGCGCCTCCGATTGCGGCACTTGTGGCTACTGCGGTGACGGAACGTGTGGCGACGGCGAAGACTGTTCCACGTGTGTCTCGGACTGTGGCAGTTGCAGCGAGGTGTGCGGCGACGGAACTTGCGCGGGCGCAGAGGATTGCTGGGGATGTTCCTCGGACTGCGGCACCTGCGGCTACTGCGGCGATGGTTGGTGCGATAGCGGCGAGGACGCTGGGAATTGCAGCACAGACTGCTCCACGGGAGATACCGGTGCAGGCGGTGGGGTCGGTGCGGGCGGTGGGGTCGGTGCCGGAGGCGCGGGTGGCGCGGGCGCCGGAGCTGGAGGGGCGAATGGCGGAAGCGGTGGCGCCGGCGCGAGCGGCAGCTCGGGATCCGCAGGCGCTGGCGATCCCGGAAGTCCGTGCGGCGGCGAAGCGCCCAACTGCAGCGGAACATGTCCAGACAATGGCGTGTGTGAGGAGCTGTTCATCGGCAACGACTCGCAAGGCTGCGGATGTTGGACGCCCTCTTCCCAACCCTGTGGCTATTCTGGATCACCTCCCGTATGCGGCGGCGAGTGCGCGGAGGGCACCACCTGCACGGAGCTAGACGGCGACTGCTTGTGCCTCTGAGCGCGGGAGCCCCCTCGGCGGATACCGAGGCTCGTCCCGTGATCGCAGCGCGTCGGATGAGCCGCCTGGCGATGATCTCGCCGGGTGGCTGCGCCGCTGCTCACACGGGAACGACGGTCGAGCGCACGAAGGGGTGATTGGCAATGTCGTTGGCGATGTCGAGCCCGAGGCGCACGCCACCGACCCTGCGCGACAGATCGACCTTGCCATTGGGCTCGTGCGGCTGCTTGGTGGCAAACGCATCGAACACCCAGTGCACGCCGAGGTAGACGCGGCTACGACCGTTTTCGATGATCATCTGCCAGAGACCGCCAGGGAACTTGCGAACGTGGCGCGGGCGCACCGCACCGTGGTTGTCTTTCGTCTTGCCGTCGTGCTCTTCGGACACGAACACGAGGCCATTGGCCAGCGTGTCCGGTTCGGTGCCGGTGACCCCGTAGAAGCGGCGAATGGTGTGCAGTGCCGCCGCCCCAAAGGTGGCGTGCCCCGAGGGGTAGGCCGGAAACGGAGGCGTGAAGTTCTTGAGGTCGGGATAGCGGCTGGGGTCGCTGTCCGCCTTGGGATCGCTGCTGTTGCTCTTGGGCGCGCCAAGCGGCAGCCAGTCCACCCGGGTCAGGTCACTGACGTCGTCGGTGCCCGCGCTGGCGTCGGGTCCCATGGACGCATCGTGCTCGCGAATCGCGACCACGGGCCGCCACAGATCATGAATGTACTTCTGCTGCCAAGCGAGAATGCCAGCGTCGGCCATCGCGGCATTGATGCGCGCAAAGAGCTCGGCGTTTTTGGCGGGCGTGTTGCCCTTGGCCACGGCGATCGCGCGGGCGATTTGGTTGTAGAAGCGGGGCGGTGTACCGAGCTGATTGGCGCCGTCGTAGCCCCAGTAGACACCGATCAGCGTCTCGTCCGTGGTGCGTAGCGGTGCTGCAGCCGGCAAGGTAGCCATGAGATCGGGGCGAATGCCCTTGGCAATCACCTCTTTGAGGGCCTGGGTGTACTCGTTCGAGGTCAGCGCGGGGGGCGCGTCCAAGCTGTGACGCGTGGTCACCGCAAAGTTGCGAGCCTGTGCACCGTAGAAGGGGGCGTGAAACCCCTGACCAGGATTGTCCGGGTCAACGCGGTGGCGACCCCGGGCGTCGGAAGGCACGTAGCCCGCGGAGCTTGCCGTCGGGTCGTCGTGACGGTCGGCAAGAATGGCCGCTGCAACGGCGCTGCCGTAGGCGGCGCCCGTGGCCGCATCGCCAGGCCCCATGAGCGCGGCTAGCGCGGCGAACTTGGCATCGAAGCTGGCTGTTTGCGAGGGAAACAGTGCGCGCAGCGTATCGCGCGCGGCGGCCGAAACGGCGGCTCGTACCGAAGACCCCGCGGGTGCATTGCCCAGCGTGGGAAGATAGTGCCCCAGGCCCCCGATACCGTCCGTACCGACGTAAGCGTCGAAGATAGCAAGGTGTACGATGGCCAAAGCACGGGAGCTGAGGGTCGGGCCGTTTTGCTCGCCACCGCCGCCCACGGAGTGGCTCACGCGGTTGGCTTCCAGGGCTACGTCGTTCCAATACAATACGATATCTTCCATGGGGACCTCCGGCAGCCACGCACCCACTCCCGGCCCCGTTCAATGGAACGCCCGTGTGGTGAAAACGCGAGGCTGCTTCAGCCGACACATACGTCCCAGGCTGGGTCTTCCTGACGTACAATGTGGCGAGCGAAGTAATCTGTGCGGTTAGAAGCTGGCATCGGCGGCGCCGGCCGTTGACAGGAGCCACCGCTCAATCTATCGAGGGGCCGTGAGCGGGAGCGCGGTCCAGCGCGGCGCATGGACCGTCGCTCGCGCTCGCTTCGGTTCAGTGCGGTCGATTGTCCTCGATCCAAGCTGCTAGCTGGCCCGACGCGAGGCACTGGGGGGCGCCCGTGTCCTGGCAGATGTTGTCGGCACACAGGGTACAACCACCGTCCATGACGATCGCGTGACCCGTAGCCGGATCGGTCAGTGTACCACACAATCGATTACGAAAGTCACCGTAGATGTCTCGGACAACATTGGCGGACAGCGGCGACGGCCGCGCGCCGCAATAGTCGAGGTCCCCGAGGCTGCCGCACTGCTGTCCTGCGGGGCACACGGGGCAGTTGATGAGCCCCCCGCAGCCGTCTGAACGAACACCGCACGGTGCCTCTCCTTGCGGCCCCAGGGCGCACACCTCCTCGGTACTGCGAGGGACGCACGCGCCCGCGCCGCACACTCCTCGGAAGCAGGAGTCGCCCGCCGCGCAGCCTCCACATTGGCTCCACGTTACCCCATTGGTTTGTGCGCCGCATCGCCCTGAACAGTCGACCGGACCCACGAAGACCGCCGCTTCAGCCCGCCAATCGGGAAAGGTGTCTTGATCGAACAAGGTTACATGCGCTGTGGACGCGTCTACCCGGGAGAAGAAGATACCCTCTCGTGCCGGGTCGCGACCGATGCTGGTTCGTACCCAAGGCGCAAACTCCGCATCCCGAAGGTGGACAACCTCGTACGCGCCGACGACGGGTCCTGCGGCGTCGCTGCCGGGCGCTACGGCGACGGGCCAGAAGGCGTCCTTGGGCTCGCCTGGAAAGGCCGCAGCGACCACCACTTCCGTCCATGTCGGGGAGCCGTCCGCCGCCTGGTAACATACGAGGTCGGTTCCAACCGTACGGTCGATGCGGTAGACGCGACCTGCCGGACCGAAACCGGCATCGGTAAGGGAGGCGCGCATGGCGCACACCGCGCGGTAGCCAGCGATAGACACCGGCATGGGCATCGTGGCGTATTGGGCTTCCGGCGCGATGATGTGCGTCGTACCGTCCGGCTCTCGCACGGCAAG
>CAYLJT010000054.1:0-17535 GCA_964383995.1 uncultured Polyangiaceae bacterium | reverse complement strand
GTCCAACCCGTTTCGCAGATCCCGCGGCCCGGTCGACCCCCGCGCATCGGTTTGAGCTCCAACTATTCGTGCGCCGCCTCGCGTTCGAGCAGCTTGCCCACCGCGCGGCCCACCTCCAAGAGGTTCGGCTGAATCGAACCGACCAACATCTTCTCGGCGATGCCGGCCACGGTCTTCGCGAAAAATCGCGGCACGCCGTTGATCTTCGAGGCGTCGCATGTGATGTCGCCGCGCATTTCGAGGCGCATGCCGCCCTCGATCGCGATGAAGCGGTTCTCCCCCGTGCAGCGCACGGCCTCGGGGAAGGCGTGGATCTCGGTCCAATACACGACGCTGAACGACGCGTCCGTCCAGGTCGCGTGCTCGGTCCAGCGCAACATCGACTCGCTCACCACGGCCTGCGCCGCCTTGGGGATGTCGCCCCCGCCCAGCCATTCGTTGACGATGTGCGTGACCCCGTCTCGCGCGCTTCGCTCGCGCTGGGTGATGCGCTTGATGTTGGGCAGCCACTCGCGGAGCTCATCCAGGCGGTCCCGGTAGCTCAGCCACACGCGCTCCCGGGGGAACGGCAGCTCGAGATCGGCGCGGATATCCATGGAAAAACCCGCGTTGTCTCAGACACGCCGCTCGAACTGGTAGCGCAGCGTCTCGGCGCCGCACACCTCGACCACGACCCGGCTGCGCTGCACGCGCACGACGGCGTGGGCCTCGGCGGGGCGGCCGGGCGCATCGGCGTCGAGGTTCTCGATCAGGCTCTGCAGCGTCACGTACGGGACGCCGCCGTGGATATCGAGGTGGTTCCAATGCAGGTGACCGTTGAACACCGCGAGCACCTTGCCCGACGCCTCGATCAGCCGCCGCAGCTCCTTGCGCTCCTCCACCAGGCAGATGTTGGCGTGGCCCTCGAACCAGCGGTTTCCGCGCAGATCTTGGTCCGCCGCCGCGTGGTGCATGAGCACCATCACCGGCAGCGCCGCTGACGTGAGCTCCGCCTCGAACCACGCGAGCTGCTCGGCGCCGAGCCGCACGTCTTTGTCCTTTCGCTCCTGCGTGTGCAGCACGATGAACTTCAAGCCCCCCTGCTCGAACGTGTAGCTCAGCGCCGAAGCGCGCCCGCCCCAGGCCATCAGAATTTCGTTGGACGTCAAATGAATCGTGTCGTGGTTGCCCGCCACGTGCCGCACGTCCGCCTGCAAATTCCCCAAAATTCCCAGGCATTGCACGTAGCGGCGCAGGTCCTTGTCGTGGTCCTCGTCCTCGATGTCGTCCCCCAGGTTGATCACGAGCCCCGGTCGCACCTCGTGGTTCATACGCTCGACGAAGCGTTGCAAGAGCTCCGGCGCGCGCCCTGACAGCTTGCGCAGCTTGCCGCCAAAGTGGGCTTCGGGACCGAGGTGGATGTCCGTCACGAGCGCGAAGGTAAAGTCCATGAGGGAGGCCGCATCATAGCCTCGCCAGACAAAGCCATTGACCCAAGTCCCCGGGGCGCGCAGAACCTCGACCCGATGTTGCGTTGGCTTTCGGCGGGTCTCCTTGCGTTCGGCCTCCTCTCGGGCTGCTCCGACGACGTCGGCGCCGGCAATGGCGGAGGGGGTGGCGAAGGCGGCGAGGCCTTCACGGGCCCCCGCGGCGCGCTCAACCTCGAAGTCTACGCGGCGGACCAGCAGTCGTGCCCTCCGGGCAACATCCACCTCGACATCGGCACGGTCAACGCGAGCCCGCCCATCTTCGTCTACGACGGCATTTCGGGGGCCGGCGTCACATGCTCCGTGCGCCCGACGGGCCAGGGCCTGGGCGTCACGAGCCACCTCACGCACGGCACCAACGACATGTCCGTCACCGACATGGTCACCGACCCGGGGGTCAGCGCCGTGGGCATCGTGCGCTTCGTCGAGCCCACCTCTGGAGCGGTCTATTCGAGCCCCACGAACCAGCCCTGCGTGTTTCAGTTTGCCCCGGGCACCGACCAAACCATCGAAGAAGGCCGCGTTTTCGTGCAGTTCGACTGCGGTCACCTGGTGAACGAGGCGGACGCGACGCAGGAGTGCGCCGGGCGCTACGGCTACCTTCACCTCGAAGGCTGCGACACGAAGTGAGGGCCACGGTCGCTTTCAGTGGGCGTTTTCCGCGGCGTTTGGTAGACAGCGCGCCGTGAACGCCCGCCGCGCCATCGCCCTTTTCGCGTTGTCCACGGCCGCGTTGCCCCTCGGCTGCTCCGACAGCTCGGGCGGCAGCACCACGACGGGCCCCACCGGCCCCATCGGGATGAGCATCGTCAGCCCCGATAACCTCGCGTGCATTGCCGTGGGAAACGACGCCTTTGCCGAGGTGCCTCTCACGCTTGGCGTCACCAATTTCGTCCTCCGTCCGCCGGGCACCTGCGGCGTCTACGCCCAGTGCGGACACTTCGAGCTGTACGTGAACGGTGTCTTCAACAACACCGGCTCCGCCCGCGTTTTGCCGATCCTTTTGCGCAAGCTCGCAGATCGCCACACGGAGCTGACCGCCCGCGTCCGGCTGGTGAAGGACGACGGCAGCTACGTCGTCGATCCCGAGAGCCTCGACGGCGCGCTGCTGGAGAGCACGCTCGTGGTGACCACCGCCGATTCGTGCGCCAACGGCACGGGCGGCGCGGGCGGTTCCGGTGGATCCGGCGGTGGATCGGGGGGTTTTGGTGGATCCGGCGGCGCGGGCGGCTCGGGCGGCGCTGGCGGCTCCGGTGGAGCGGGCGGTTCCGGTGGAGCGGGCGGTTCCGGTGGAGCGGGCGGAATGGCCGGCGGTGGTGGAGCGGGCGGCTCCGACGGCTAGCCGGAAATTGGGCCGTGAAACCGAGGTCCACGTAGGACCGCGGCATGGACTCGGCGGCTCCGGACGCGTGCACCCTCTTCCACGGCGACAACCTGAGCGTGCTGCGCGAGCACGTGCCTTCGGCGTGCGTGGACTTGGTTTATCTGGATCCGCCCTTTCAAAGCGGCAAAAACTACGAGCTTTTGTTTGAGCAACGGAGCCTCGACAAGCTCAAGAAGGGCCGCACGCTCCCCAATGCGTTCGACGACACCTGGCGTTGGGGGCCCGCGGCGGAGGCGGCACGCATCGAAGCCGAACGCATGTCACCGTCGCTCGGCCGCGCCCTCGACGCCTTGTCCATGCTGGTCGGACACGGCGATTTGCTGGCTTACCTGTGCATGATGGCGCCTCGTCTCGCGGAGCTGAAGCGCGTGATGAAGCCCTCCGCGAGCCTGTATTTGCACTGCGATCCCACCGCGAGCGCCTACCTCCGTGTGCTCCTTGACGCGCTCTTTGGGCCCGGCGCCTTTCGCAACGAGGTCGTGTGGCGCTACCGCCGTTGGCCCACCACCGCGCGGCGCTTCCAACGCATGCACGACGTGCTTTTGTTCTACACGCGCGACGCGGGCACAGCCCACGTCTTCCACCCGTTGCACGGCATCGAGGGCCTCGCGCCCTCCACGCTCAAGACCTTCGGCACCAAGAAGCAACGCGCCGATTTCTCGAACGGACATCGCCGTCCAGGTCGCACCGACGAGGAGACGTTGGGGCCGCCGCTCTCCGATGTCTGGGACATTTCGGTGATCGCGGCGATCGGCAAGGAGCGGCTCGGCTACCCCACGCAGAAGCCCGAGGCCTTGCTCGAACGCGTGGTGCGCGCCAGCAGCAACCCCAACGACGTCGTGCTCGATCCGTTCGCCGGCTCGGGCACCACGCTCGCCGTCGCCGCGCGCCTCGGCAGGCGCGTCATCGGTATCGATGAAAACCCGCACGCCGTCGCGCTGACCGCGACGCGTCTCGGACATTTGGGGCTCACGCCCAACCTGGTCCACGCGCCGCAGGTGGCCGCGTAGACCGCACGCTCAGCGCCGACCGATGCCTTCGGTGACGAAGCCGTGGGCGCGCAGGTCCTTGGCGTCCCACATGTTGCGGCCATCGAAGATGTGCTTTTGCCGCATCGCGGCCTCGAGGCGAGGCAGATCGGGCGTGCGGTACGGGTGCCATTCGGTGACGAGCACCAGGGCATCGGCGCCCTCCGCCGCTTCGTACATGCCCTTTTCGCAGAAGTGCACGCGGTCGCCGTAGATCGCCTTCACGTTGGGCATGGCCTCGGGGTCGTGCGCGCGCACCGTCGCGCCCGCGGCGAGCAACATGTCGATCAGCACGAGGGCCGGCGCCTCGCGGATGTCGTCGGTCTGCGGCTTGAACGCGAGGCCCCACACGGCAACCGTCACGCCCTTGAGATCGGGCCCCAGGCGCCGCGCGACCTTCTCGAACAGCACGCGCTTTTGCCGCTCGTTCACCTCGGCCGTGGCGCGCACGATGGCAAGCTCATGGCCCACCTCTTCGCCGGTGCGGATGAGCGCCATGATGTCCTTCGGAAAGCACGAGCCACCGAAGCCCGGACCGGGGAACAAGAACTTGGGCCCGATGCGCACGTCGGCGCCCACGCCCTTGCGCACATAGCTGATGTCGGCGCCGAGCTTCTCGGCCAGCAAGGCGAGGTCGTTCATGAACGAGATGCGCGACGCGAGCAGGGCGTTGGCCGCATATTTCGTGAGCTCGGCGCTGCGCGCATCCATCAGGTGGATGCGATCCACCGCGCGAACGAAGGGCGAGTACAGGGCCCGGAGGACCTCGCGCGCCTGCTCGTCGTCGGAGCCGATGACCACGCGATCGGGCTTCATGAAGTCGGCGATGGCCGCGCCTTCCTTGAGAAATTCGGGGTTCGACGCCACGCCGAACGGCACCTTCGTGCGCTCGCCAATGATCTTCCGAATGGTGTCGGCGGTGCCCACGGGGACGGTGCTCTTGGTGGCGATGACCTTGTAGCGATCGAGGTTGTCGCCGATGGTCCGCGCCACGGCGTGCACGGCGGAGAGGTCGGCCGAACCGTCGGGTCGCGGGGGCGTGCCGACGGCGATGAAGACCACGTCGGCCGAGCGCACGGCGGCGGCGACATCGGTTGAAAACGAAAGCCGTCCGGCCTTGCGGTTGGTGGCGATCAGGGCATCCAAACCGGGCTCGTAGATGGGCACTTCGCCCCGCTCCAAGCGCGCGATTTTGTTTTCGTCGACGTCGACGCAAAGAACATCGTTGCCGAAGTCTGAGAACCCGGCACCTGCAACGAGACCTACGTATCCCGTACCAACCACGGAAAGATGCATGGCGCGAAGTAACGCCACCGAATCGCGCAGAGCACAAGGCCCAAAATTTTCGCGTCCACCGGCCCCAAAACACCCGACTTTCGTTGAAAGAGGCGGGTCCTTTTGCTAGTTGCCAAGGCGTGCATTTGTTCCGAAGCGCCTCGGCGTTGGTTGCCTCGATCACGATGACGCTTCCGCTGCTGCTTCCCCTCGGAACGGCCGGCTGCGCGTCCGATATCCCCTACTACGATCCAGCGAACTACCCGAAGGAGTACGACCCCCGAGCGCACGAGTACGTCATCGGCGTGGGCGACTCCCTCAAGATCACCGTCTGGAAAACGCCGGACCTCTCCAGCACCGAGACGGTCCGCCCCGACGGCACCATCACCCTCGCGCTGATCGGCGAGGTCCCCGCGGCCGATCGCACGGCCCTCGAAGTGCGCGACGAGCTGAAGCGCCGGCTCGCGGACTTCGTGAAGGACGAGACCGCGGTCATCACGGTCAGCGTCTCGCAGGTCAACAGCTATCGCTTCGTGGTGGCCGGCAACGTGGCGCGCCCCGGCGCCTTCACGCAAAAATACTACGTCACCATCGCCGAAGCCATCGCCATGGCCGGCGGTCCGACGCGCTTCGCCGACACCGAAGCGGTGCTCTTGCTGCGCCCCGAAGAGGGCGGCAAGATCCGAAAAATACCGGTCGATTACGACAAAATCGCGTCCATGGAAGCCCCCGAGCAAAACCTCGTTCTGGCCCGCGGCGACACGCTCTTCGTGCCTTGACGGCTCGGCGAGACGTCAATCGGTCACGCTATGTCGACGGTCCCGCCCTCCTTCCAGCCCCAATCGCCCTCGCGCGCGGTGCCCGTGGCTCGCCCGTCGTCACCTTCGAGCGAGCTGCCCTGGCGCGCCTACCTCGACATTCAGCTCCGCGACGGCCCCGTCACGCGCCACGTCATCGCCGAGAAACAAGTGGTCATCGGCCGCTCCCCCGCGTCCCAGCTCGTCCTCGATCACGACACCGTCTCACGCCACCACGCCGAGCTCTTCCTCGATCCCTTCGGTCGTTTCTGGGTGCGCGATTTGGGCAGCACCAACGGCACCCTGGTGAACGACGAGCCCATCGGCGAGAAGGTCCTCGCGCCTAGCGACTGGATTCAAATCGGCGACTACGTCCTCTTTTTTCACATCGCGCCGCAACGAAGCGTCAGCATGCCGCCGGCTCCTCCGACGGGCCGCATCGCGACCGAAGAGCCCACGACGATCGGCACCCTGCCTTCGTTGTCCGCGCCCACCATCTCGGCGGGGCACCTCTGGCTCCTCCTCGATTTCTCCAAGCGCCTTGCCGCGGTGCCCGCTCCGCGCGAGCGCCTCGAGCGCCTCTGTGAGCTGGTCGTGGGGCCCGATTTTCGCGGTGATATGGCGGTGGTCGCGCGGGTCTCGACGAGCGGCGAGACCACCTACCTGGCGGGCCCCGCGCGGCGCGGCGACACACGCTCCCACGAGCGCCGCACGAGCGACCTGCCCTACTTGGCCCGCAACGTCATCGCCAAGCTGCGCGAGTCCGCAGACCCGGTGCTCGCCAGCAACGAGCCTTCGGTCGACGGCCGCGCCCCGCCGGGGCCAGCCCGCTCCAGCATCGTCGCGTGCCCGCTGCACCGTGACTCGGACATCATCGAGATGCTCTACGTCACCCTGCCCCAAGATGTGGGCACCTCCGCGTGGGTGAGCCTGCTCGCGATGGCCACGCAGGTCTACCTGCAAGCCGACATCGCTTGGCGCGCCCGCGCGCACGCCGAGATGCACGCGGCCATCGCGCGCGAGCTCGAGATGGCCCACGAGATCCAAAACGCCGCGCTCCCGAGCACCACCGAGCACCCCGGCATGGACGTGGCCTACGGGTTCGAGCCCAGCCATTGGGTCGGCGGCGACTACCTCGACATCGTGCCCATGGCCGACGGCCGCGTGCTGCTCACGGTGGCTGACGTGTGCGGCAAGGGCCTGCAGCCGGCGATGGTCACGCGCAGCCTCCACACCTTGGTGCGCGCCACGGTCGACGGCGGTCAGGGCCTCGCGGAGATGGCCGCGGGGCTCTCGCGCTACCTCCACAACTACCTCCCCCAGCACTCCTTCGTCACGATGGTAGCCGTCGCGCTCGATCCCGAGACGGGCCACATCGAGCACTTCAACGCGGGGCACCCGCCCGCCCTCGTGGCTGGGCGCGGGGGGGGCACGCGCCAGCTCGCGGCCGAGGCCCACCCGGCGTTCGGTCTCGTCGACGACCCCATCACGTTGCTCCACGACAAGCTCGATCCGGACGAGGTCCTGCTGCTCTACACCGACGGCGTGACCGAGCTGCGTAACAGCGCGCGAGCCATGCTCGGCCTCGACGCGCTGCTGCGCGGCTTCGCCAGGATTTGCAGCGAGAGCCAGCCCCGATCGACGCGCGAGCTCGCCGCCCGGCTGGGCCAAATGCTCGATCAATTTTCGGGCGGCCTGCGCCCCGAGGACGACCGCGCCTACCTGCTCGCGCGCCGACTCGTTTGAGCACCAACGATTACGGCGTCGCGCTCTCCGTGGACGTCGAGGTCGACGACGACGAGGAATCTTCCGAGTCGGTGAGCACGTCGGTCGAGCCCGTCGGAACCGCGCTCGGCGCCAGAACATAGGGCGATTTGGCCTGTGTCCGAGACGGCCACGAGGTCGAGAAAGAGAACATGATGACGTTCGAGGACGACGCTTCGAAGGCGATGAAGCCCGGCCGCGGGGACGGCATGGGCAACTGCAGGCGGCGCGTGTAGCGGACGCTGAAGCGCAGGCTCTGAAGCTCGCGAACGGTCGGCGCGTAGCCTACCTGGCCGTCGAACAGAAAGCTGTGTTGGGGGTCGCCCCCGATCCCCTGCGTGTTGATCTGCTGGGTGCGATCGTAGCCGGTCGACGCGGAGATCGAATACTCCTCGTCGGCGTCGAGGGGCACCGAGCCTCGCACGGCCCAGGAGTCCACGTAGCTGAGCTGCCCGGTCTGTACGTTGGCCTTCGGCGTATGCACATACGTCAGCGCCCCCGTGCGCTTGGTATCATCGTAGGACAACGTCAGCGCGGCGATGGGCTGGAGGATCTGCTGTCCGATCGTGGCTGGGTCGAACATCTCGACGACCCCCAGATCGACCTGGCTCAAAAAGCCGTACAGGCGTTGGGCCGTGAAGTCGTGCTTCCAGGTGCCGTAATACGAAATTAGCAGGCGATCCGAAGCGGTTTGCGTGAACGTCACATCGACGGTGGGCCCGATGGCCTCGGTCGGAAATTCGTACTCGGCCCCCACACTGACCGAGGTGGTGGCGCGTTCGCGCGGCGCGCTGGCGAGGGCGCGGTTCTGCTCCGACGTCGTGCCCTTGAACTGGGTCGCGTCGACGAACGGCAAGCGGCGCGAGTAGCTGAAGTCCTGCAGTAGGTTCCAGCGTGAGGTCAGGCTTCGCGAGAGCGACTGGGTCGCGTCCACATCGAGGTAGTAATAAAGCCCGGTTGGGTAGCTCTCCACGGCCGCGACGCTGGCATCGTCGTTGGCCGTAGGGACGCCCAAGAGGCCCTCCTTCGCGCTGACCTTAGCGCTCAGATCGGTGCGCTGATCGAGGGCGATCGAGCCATCGAGCGTGAGCTTGTTGCCGTAGCTGTTGGCGATCGGCCGCGTGAAGTTCAGGCGCGCGTCGAAGGCGTAGGCGAGGTGGTAGCTCCAGCGCAGCGATGAATATTCGAGGGATCCGGTGGGAGCAATTTGGATGAACCCGTCGCCCACCGGACCGTCGACGCCCTGCTTCGGATAGGTGGGTGCGTTCGTAACGTTGTCGTTGTAGCCGACGGAGGACATGAATACGACCCGCGGCTCGATGGCGCTTTGTGCTGCGGCCTTCGTCGACCACGAGAGCGCGGCCACCGCGAGCGCGGCGCACGCCGTTCGGACTACTGAGTGAAACCTTCCGACCCGAGCCAGCCTCCTAGCGGTCGTGCTTCGAGAATTTTCGACAGACTCCTGCGTTTTGTCTGGCGAAATTACATGGCGCGGGACGCCGACCCGAGCGAGCTGTCCCCCGATCTGCTGCGCGTTGCGCGGCAAATTCACACCAGCGGGCACCGCGTGGTGGCCTTGATGCCAGGCAGCCGCGGCCTGGAGACCGCGACCCTTGCGCACCGGCTCGCGGTGTCGCTCGCGCGGCTCACCGGAGAGCCCGTGGGTTGGCTCGACGTGAGCGCGCGTTTCCGGAAGCACGCGGAGGACATCGTCGGGTCCAATAAAATCGACGACGACGGCCTGTTTCGCACAGCGACCGTCTCGGGCGTGCTCTGGGTCGCGCCCCATCACCCCGGCACCGAAGGCACGCGTTTTCAGCTCGTCAGCGTGCTTTTGAACCACGTCGAGGCCAGCCAAGACCCCAAGCTCTCGACGATCTTCGTCGACCTCACCGGGTTCTTTCGCGTGGGCGAGCTGCTCGGTGTTCTGCCCTTGATCGACGGACTCATCATGGTCGCGCGTGCGGGTAAGACAAAAAAACGGGAGCTCGTGCGTATTCACCGCGAGATCCCGCCCGAGAAGAACCTCGGGGTGCTCGTCACACAATAGAGCTCGGGGGCACATCCAACATCACCGCGCCGATCACGTTGGCCGGGCCGAGCCGTTCCAGCGCGCGTTTGACGGCTTTTTGTGTGGTTTTTCCTGAGCGCGTGGACATCAGCAGGCCTTCGACCGACTCGAGCACGAGGTGCACGTCCGCGCTCTCCATGATCGACGACGAGTCGACCACCACGTAGTCGTAGCCCGCCTTGGTGAGCTTCCCCATCGCGAGCGAGAACGCCACCGCGTCCAGCGTCGGCGGGCGCTTGATGCTCGGGTCGACGGCCATGACATGGAGCGGAGCGATTTGCTCGACGGCAACCCAGGGCGCTCCCGGGCTGTCCTTGTGGTCCGCGAGCTGGTCGAAGAAGCACGTCGGCGGATCGAAGCCGAAGATGGTGGCGAGGCTCGGCCGACGGGCGTTCGCCTCGACGAGGAGCACGCGGCCGCCGCGCACGACCTCGCGGTACGCGAGCGCGAGGTTCGCCGCGACGGTCGACTTCCCGTCGCCGTCGTGCGGGCTCGATACCACGATGACCTTCGGATCACCGGTGGTCGTCAAGCGCTGACGGAGGGCCCGAAACGCGTCGGCGCGCAGGGACGTGGGCTCCCGGATCATCACGAGGCGCGGGTCGAGCTTGTCGGGGAAATCGAGCAGATGAACTTCGACCTGCGTAGGAGGCGGCGCGGGGAGCGCTGGAGCACCGCTGAGCCCGCCCCAGCCACCGCGTCCGCGCCCCTCGGCCCGCCAGGGGATCGAAGGCTCCCACGCGGGATCGAGGATCGAATCGTCGCGACGGCCCGCGATGCCACGAGGCACGATCGCGTGGACCTTCGGCGCCTCGTCGACGGGCTCGCTGACCGCCTCGACGACGTCGTCGTCACCGGTCGCCGTCTCTTCGTCGTCGACGTCGTCGATGTCGTTTTCGTCGGCGACGGGCTCGGGCGGTGGCGGCGTCGCGGCGGACGCCGCAGCCGCCGTCGGGCCCCGCGGTGGCGGTGGAATGTCTCGGACATCGGCCTTCGACGGCGCGTCGGGTCGAGCCGTGGGCTCGTCGTGGATGCTCCCGTTGCTCGGCGCCGACACCCCGGGAGGCGGCGGACGAACGGCCTGAATGGGCGGTCTCGCGAAGGGCGTCGGCGTGGCGGAGCGGTCGTAGACGACGGTCTCCTCGTCGGAGAACGAAGGCGGACCGTTTTGCTCGATGTCTTCGTTGGGCGGCGGCCCGATGCTCGCGGGCGGAGGCCGTGTGCCGGTCGCCTGCGGCCGCGCGGCGAGCTTCAGGTCGGAGGCCGCCGAGATGACGTGCAACACGCGCGAGAGCATCGCTTCGCGCACCTGCGGCGTCGGCGGAATGCTCCGCCAATTGGCCATGATGCTGCGTAGCCGCAAGGCCTCGATACGAAGCGCCCGCACCCGCGGGGTCTGCTCGGCAACCGTGAGCCGTTCAATGAGCCCTTCGAGGGATGCTTCGACGGTTGCTGTCCTTGATTCGTCCGCCGAAACGTCAGTCACGCGCGGGCTCCCTCGCACGGCCGAAGCTCAGGCCCCTCCGCAGCTTCGCGCGCAATCGACCCACGAACGCGAGGCGCGTATCGAGCCACTGGGCGAGCTTGCCCTTGGGCTTTTCGGCCTTGGGAACCACAGCGACGACCTCGAGCAGGCGTTGAAGGTCGGAGCCCAAGAAGAGCCGGTCATCGATGACCGAAAGGGCCGCCGCGAGAAACACGCCGAGCAGCCAACCGACGGCCGCAACACCCGCCGCGAGGATCGTGGGCGACGGTTTGTTGGGCTCGGTGGGCAGCACCGCGGGCGTGACAATCTCGAAACTTCCCGCGTAGCCCGCGCTCGCCGAGGCGATCTTGACCTTCGCCGAGAACGCGTCGTCGCTCGCACCATCAAAGCGCTTTTTGGCCTCGCCAATGTCGCGGTTGAGCATCGCCCACTCGGTCTCGGCGGAGACGATCTCCTGTCCCACGAGGGCGCTCGACGTAGGAGCCGCCTTCGGCGCCAGGGCCGCCACCTTGGGCACCACGGCCTCGGCCGACGCGTAAGGATCGTCCGTCTTCGGTGGCGGAGGCGCGGCCCCCGACTGCACCGCTTGCAACTTGGCGAGGGCCTCATCGGCCTGCGCTTGCTTGGTGGCAACTTCGACCTCGGCCACGCGAACAGCATCGACGGCCGCGCGGACCTCCGGGTGTTTGTCCGTATATTTCTGGCGGAGCTCGGCCAACGTCCGCTGCTTGTCCGTGAGGACGCCGCGGGACTTGCTGAGCTCCTGGTCCATCGCGGTCTTCTCGGACTGGACGATTTTCTCTTGGTTTTTGTCGACAGAGACGCCCGTGCCCGTGGCCGTCTCTTCGGTCTTTCGGATGGTCGCGCCGGGGGACGTCGCGGCCTGCGTGTCCTTGGCAAACTGCGGGTTTTGCACCATGAACGCCGCGCGTTTTTCTTCCAACGCACCGAGCTCGATGGCCCGCTGCTTCCGCTCCGCCTCGAGGAAGTCGTATTTTGCCTGGGCCTGTTCGCGCAGCACGCGAGAGATTTCTTCACCCACCCCGATCGCCAAGCGCTGCGTGACATCCCTCGCTTCTTCGGCCGAATAACCCTTGTACGTGACCGAGAACGTGTCCTCCGCACGCTTCTCGTAGGTGATGGCCTCCCGGGCTTCAGCGACCGCGTCGGCGAGGTCTTCGCCATCCCAGGTGTCTTTGAACAAGTTGAAGTCGCGCACCACGGGGAGCACGACGTTCGTGCTCAAAAGAGCCTCTTTTACAGTGCTGGAGAGGTTGCGGAGGCGGTCCGCGGTCACCTTCTCTTCGGCCGTCTTGATGCCCTCGCGGTACACGAACACGGTCTCCGATTCGTAGCGCGCCGGGATCACCTTGTACGCGACGCCCGCGCCCCCCATCCCCATCATGCCGACGACAACGACCACACGCCAACGTGTGGGCGCGCGCTTTACCGCGGCGAGGATGCGCTCGAGCTCGCGTGAAACGTCATCCCCTTCCAGGGCCTCGCGCCGTCTCTTCGTCAGGTCGTCCATCGGCTAGGCCTCATTCTCCGGGTGAACTGCCGAAGCAGCTCGAAGGCGGGCTCGGGCTCGTTGAGCTCAACGAGCCCTATGGCGTGCATACCGTAAAATTCCACATCTTCGGGTCGATAGATCCGGGTATCGATGGCACCCACCACGAACAACGCGAAGGGGAACGCGATAATGAAGGGTACGAAGGTTCCAAGCAAGGTCACGATAGCGAGATCGAAAGGATCGGGTGGCGCCGCAAGCCCTGCGTCGACGACCGTAAGGTGTAGATCGGTGGAGGCGACGCCCCGCTGCTGAATCGCCCGGCCGATCTCGATGTCGGTCATTTTGCGGCGGAACTGGCCGATGAGCGAAAGGGTCTCTTCACCGTACTCGAAGGTGTCGAGGGTGAGCTTGTCGATCGCGGCGTAAATTTGGGCCTCTTCGGGCGTGCGAGGGGGCACCTCGGTGGCGCTCATCACCGTGTCTTTGCGCAGCTCGACCAGCCGTGTGCTGAGGTCGACCAATTCCTTCTGCATGCGCCGAATCCGGTCCTGCCTCGCCGCGATGATGTACTCCTGCTGACCCATCGTCTTCGTCAGCGTGACGAGCTGGAGCTGCGCGTCGGCGGTCAGGATGATCGCCATCACCTCCAGACAAAGCTTGAGCGTGAGCTTCGAGTAGGTGTCCGAGACACACTGCAGCCGCAAGAACCCGCCCAGCGGGTCGGCCAGCTCGTCCTCGGCCTGACCGACGTGATCGGCGGCGCTCTGCGTGATCGAAAAGCCCTTGCGCATCGCCGCGGCCGTGGCCTGTGGGCCCTTCGCGACGACGTCGGCGTATTCGGGGTAGCCCTGTGCAGCCTTGAACAGAGCCTCGTCCGTCACGACGAAGTTGTTGACGAATAGGACGATGTCCGTATACGCGCCCCGCTCTTGCTGGGCGGGGCTCATGTTCGAGCGCATGAAGTCGGTGGTGTCTTTGCCGAACGCGGTGTGCGCGGGCAACGTGAAGAGCACCGTTGCGATGTGCCTCGTCTCGGTGGCGTAGGTCTTCGAGCCGAGCCAGCCCCCAAAGAGAAGCGGTGGAACGATGGAGATCCACCAGCGGCGCAGCCCGCGGCGCGCCAGCCTTCCGGCCTCTGCGATCGCCTCTCTTACGGTGGGCTCGCGTTCTTCCCAGGTGGGCTCGTCGGGGGTGCTCACAGCGACATCGGGGGGCGTCCGCGGCTCTCTATCGACGGCGGTCGCGAGGGTTGGCGCGGGCTCCGTGTTCGCGTCGTACCACGGGCTATCGGCGCCGCAAGAGGCGGATGAAGCGGCCTCGCGACGAACGGCCCCTGAGGTGATTTGTCAAACGTCGACGAAGACCTTGTCGAGCCGCAGCAGCCGGAACACCGCCCGGGGCTGGTCGCGCAGACCGACGATCGCCACGTGCCCGCCCTGGGCGCGAATTCGCTTGTAAAGCGACACGATGACCCCGACGCCGGAGCTGTCGATGATGCGCAACGACGCCAGATCGACCGTCACCTGCGAGCGGGCGTCGGACACGATGCGATCGGTCTCCGCGCGCACCTCAGGCACCGTAATCGCGTCGAGCGTCCCTTCGATCTTCAGCGTGGTCGTGTCTCCGTTGTCGATTCGAAGGCAGCTCATGGTCTCCTTGGGTGGCCCGATGCGCGCGACGGCGGGGGGACACTACGCATGCGAAAATCACTGCGACCGCTGGCCCGCGTAGGTGCGCCGCCCTCGCTGGCCTGATCGTCTGGGTTGCCAACATCGTACGCTTCGCCGACCGTCAGCATCCCGCTCGTACGGTCTTCACTCGCACTCGCGCCGGACGCAAGGGGCGATGGATCACTTTCGGCGACACCCCGCCTGCGCCGGAGCCAAAGCACGTTGGGCGGCCCGGGACCGTAGGCCACCTCGTCCATGCAAGCGCGCATCAGGTAGAGCCCCATCCCTCGCTCGGGGAGCTCTTCGAGGTTGGGCAACGGCACGGCCGTGGGGTCGAAGACCTCTCCGTTGTCGATGATGCGGACGACCATTTCCTCGGGGGCGCTCACGTCGATTTCGATCTTCACGACGCCGGAGCGCCCCTTGTAGGCGTGCAACACCACGTTGTTGAACGCCTCGCTGACGGCGCTCACCGCGCGGTGCTTGAAGTCCGTGTCATCGTTGGCTGCGAGGCGTATTTCGTGGCCCTCGGCTCGGACCATCATGCACGCTTCGGACACCACTCTTAGGACGAGATTGCGACAACTGAGTGACGCCGGAACATGAAGACTTATCACCGCGCGCCTCCAACCCCTTGAAGTCTACACGCGCTGCTCCGAGAGAGCCAACACACAGTCACGAAAGCGACGACAAATCTCGGGCGATGCTACTATCTCGACCCTGAAGTACCCGCCATGCTCGTCATTCCCGGCCTCACCTACCTGATCGCGTTCGTCGCTTATATCGATCCGGTCGACATCTGGGAGGGCATCAAGAACTACCCCTTCGTCCACATCGGCATGGCCCTCGCCATGTTGGGCTTCATCCTCGACATCCACGCGAAGCTCACGAAGGTCGCGCTCGTCCCCCACTTCTTCATCGCGTCCGCGTTCGTTGGTTGGTGCGTCATCACCGACCTCGTCATGGAGCCCGCCGCGCTGCTCGGCGCCGGCAACATGATCATCCAGTCCTTTCTCATCTTTTTCATGCTCGCCCACGGCGTCACCACCTTCCGGGGGTTTCGCGCGATCGTCACGGTGATGCTGATCCTCGACATGGCCGCCGCGCTGGTGGCCGTGACGCAGTATTTCGGCCCCTACACCTGCTCGGCGGGCGGCAAGCACATCAACCTCATCGACGGCAGGCCCTGTGACCCGGACGACAAGGTGGAGGGCCAATACGGTGTAGGTCAGATCCCAAGGGGCTGCACGGAGGGTGACGAGACCATCGCCGACGTCGAGTATCGTTGCGAAAAACTGGGCATTTGGGGGATGAACACCAACCAAGGGCGGGCGACGGCCTTTGGCTGGCTCACCGACTCGAACGACGTTGCGCTGATGACCGGGGTGGGGCTGCCCTTTGCCTTTGCGTTCCGAGAACGGCGAAAAAAGAGCCTGTTTTTGTTCGCTCTTTGGCTGTTCTTCGTCGTGATGTTCGGCCTGGCGGCGGTGGCGACCAAGTCGCGCGGTGGCCAGCTCGTGTTTGGTACCGTGTTGTTGGTCTACTTCATCAACAAGTACGGTCCACGCGGGCTCATCGTGGCGGTCATCGGGGCCGCGCCCCTGCTGGCGCTTGGTGGGCGCAGTAGTACCGAGGCATCCAACTCAGCCAATCACCGAATCGAGCTGTGGTGGGCCGGTATCCAAATGTTCTTCGGCTCTCCCATCTTCGGCGTGGGCTGCAAACAGTTCATGAAGCACTCGGCCGACGCTTGCCACAGCGCCTATATCAACGCGCTCGCCGAGACGGGCCTCCCCGGTTATTGCCTCTATCTCAGCATTTGTTACGTCTCGGTCAAGATCCCTTGGGAGGCCTATAAACACACCTCGAAGAACCCGAACGCACGCATCGGGGCCATCTACTCCCTTGCCACGTTGGCAGCCATCATTGGCCTCCACGTCGATCTCATCTTTCTGTCGCACACGTACAACTACGCCATTTGGCTGCACTACGGCCTGGCCGGCGCCCTGTACTCGTGCATCAAGCGTCACTACCCCGAGTTCAAGGTTGGCTATTCTTGGCGTGAGTTTCTGATCGTGTTCACGCTGGGGGCCATCTTGGTCATCTTGATCATCGGCGTGAACCTGGTCAGTCCACCCGAGATTCAGATCCAACAGGCGCAATGACGGGGCGCCGCCGGGGCGACGTAGCGTCGCCCCGCGGCCTTTTTCGGCGGCGAAAATCGCGCCGTGCCTCGATCAGGGGGAGTTACGCGCGACGTACTCGTCGTAGCCGACGATGGGAAGATCGGAGTGCCGCTTCCAGCGCAGGGCCTCAATCACGGCGCGCGCGAGCTGCAGGTCGGTCAACAGCGGAATGCCCGCGTCGACGGCGCGACGGCGGATCAGGTAACCATCGGGCCTACCGAGCTGGTCGTACTCGCGCGGAATGTTGATCACGAGATCGACCTTGCCTTCGTCGATGGCCTGCATCGCCGTACCGCCCTCGTCTGGGCTCTTGGCCAGGACCGTGGACGGAATACCCAGCTCGGCAAGGGCCTGGGCGGTGCCAGGGGTCGCGTAGATGGGCAGCTTGAGGTGCTCGGAGATCACCCGGGCCTCGTCGGCAAACCAGTATTTGTCCTGGATGGGACCCAGGGACAAAAGCACACCCTTTTTCGGGAAGCGGAAGCCCGTGGCGAGGAGCGCGTGGAGGAGGGCCTCGTGGGCGTCGTTCCCGAAGCAACCGACCTCGCCCGTGGACGCCATTTCGACGCCCAACATGGGGTCGGCGCCGACCAGGCGGGAGAACGAGAACATCGGGGCTTTGACCGCCACGTAGTCCAGATCGAGCGCGTTGCTGCCCACGGGGGTGGATACGCCGAGCATGCGCTTCATCGCCACGTTGACGAAGTTTGTCCGAGTCACCTTCGACACGAAGGGGAACGAGCGCGACGCGCGCAGGTTGCACTCGATGACCTTGACGACGTTTTGCTTCGCCAAGAACTGCACGTTGAAGGGCCCCGTGATGTTGAGGTTCTTCGCGAGCAGACCGGCGATCTTCTTGATGCGGTTGACGGTGGCGATGTAGATGGTCTGCGGG
>CAYLJT010000053.1:0-17756 GCA_964383995.1 uncultured Polyangiaceae bacterium | reverse complement strand
CATGCGCGTGACCCGCCCACCTTCCTGATCCACGCCGATGAACGGCGGCCGGTCGCGCCCGGCCGCTTCGCACAACGCGTCGCACAAAAGGGCGGAGGTTTGGATGTCAGGTAGGTTGCGGCGAAACAGGATGGCGCCCCCGCGGCGCCCTTCGCGGAGGGCCTTTTCGTATGTTGGCGTCAGGGTCGGGCCGTCGAAGCCGCCGACGACGAGCTGGCCGCACAGCTCGCTGAGGGAAAAATCAAGGATCGCCATGGCTCCCCCGCACGTAGGCCGAAACCGCCTGCGGGGAAAGGGCTTCGTGCGCCCGCGACGGAGACGCGATGGGCAGGTTGCAGTCGGCATCTACGCCGTTGCGACGCGCGCGGATGACCGTGACCTGTCCGTGACCCTGCGCAGGGAGCGTCTCTGTCAGCGCCGCAGCAGAGCTCTGGTTTTGCGGCTTCCATCGACAAATTAGCGCGGAAGATCGCAATGGAGCGCGAGCGCGAAGCATTGCGAGGCGCGAGGCGAGGATGTTGCTATGCTCGGTCGCATCCGCATGGACTCACCGAAAAACCCGCTTTTGTCCCTCGATCCCGCGTCTTTTCTACCCTTCTCCGACATCCTCGGCGAGCACATCGAGCCCGCCGTCAACACGCTCGTCGAGTCGTCCAAGCGGGCGCTCGCTGCCCTCGAAAACCACCCGGGGCCCTTCACCTACGACAACACCCTTCGCGCCCTGGAGCTCGTCACGGAAGAGCTCGACCTGGTCATGGGGGTCGTGAGCCACCTGGAGAGCGTCGCTACCACACCCGCCATCCGGGACGCGTACGCCGCGGTGCAACCCGCGGTCAGCGAGCTTGGCAGCCGCATCGTGCTCTCCGAGGGCGTTTATCGCGCGCTCCGTAGCTTCGCCGAGACCGAGGAGGCCAAGGGGCTCACCGGCGCCAAAAGGCGCTTCCTTGAAAAGACACTGGCGGGGTTTCGCAGGAACGGCGCGGAGCTCGACGCGGCCGGCAAAAAGCGCCTGATGGAGCTTGACGTGGAGCTGTCCACACTGACCCTCAAGTTCTCTCAAAACGTGCTCGACGACACCAACGCTTTCGAGCTGGTGTTGCCCGACACGAGCCGCCTCGGCGGTCTGCCCGAGTCGGCGGTCGCGATGTTTCGCGCGAGCGCCGAAGAGAAGGGCCTCGCCGGCTACCGCATCACGCTCACGGGCCCGGCGTTCACCGCGGTGGTGACCCACGCGGACGACGGCGAGCTGCGCCGCACTTTGTATTGCGCATGGAATGCGCGGGCGTCCGAAGGGGCCTTCGACAACCGACCCATTTTGCACCGCATCCTGCAGCTCCGCGTGGAGAAGGCCAAGCTGCTCGGGTACGCGAGCTTCGCCGACCTGACCACCGAGGACCGCATGGCGAAGCACGGCCACGCAGCCCGCGAGCTTGTCGCGACCCTGCGCGAAAAGGCCCGCGGAGCGGCCCGGCGCGAGCACGAAGAGCTGCTGCGCTTTCAGTCGTCGACCCTGGGCCACGACGCCCCCATGGAGCCGTGGGACGTCGCCTATTGGGCGGAGAAGCTGCGCAAGGCGCGCTTCGATTTCGACGACGAGATGATCCGACCCTACGTGCCCCTCGACCGCGCTTTGAACGGCGTATTTCGCGTGGTCGAGCGGCTGTACGGCGTGTCGATCGTGCCCGCGCCGGAGCTCCCGACGTGGCACCCGTCGGTCACCGCGCATCGCCTGGTGGAGGCCGATGGCAGCGCTTCGGCGGTGTTTTACGTCGACGTGTTCCCCCGCGAAACGAAGCGCGACGGCGCGTGGATGCACGGCCTGTGGACCGCGCTGCCCGGAGAAAAGGGCGCGCACGTGGAGGTCTTGGCCGGCAATTTTGCGCCTCCGACCGGCGATCGCCCGGCGCTTCTGACCCACCGAGAGCTCGAGACGTTGCTCCACGAGCTTGGGCATTTGATGCACCACGCCGCGAGCCGCGTACCCGTACGAAGCCTGGGCGGCACCGCGGTGGCTTGGGACTTCGTCGAGCTGCCGTCGCAGCTCATGGAGAACTGGGGTTGGGAGCTCGAGGCCCTCTCGCTGATGTCGGGCCACTACCTCACGGGCGAGGCGATCCCGCCCGCGATCGTCGAGCGGATGCGGCAGGCGCGCACCTTCCGCGCGGCCACCATGACGATGCGTCAGCTCGGCTTTGCGGAGCTCGATCTGGCCCTGCACATCGATTGGAGCGAGGGCGACGCGGTGAGCCTCGCGCGCACGATCTTGTCCGAGCACTCGGCCGTGCCGCTCCCCGAAAATCACATGTTGCTCACGAGCTTCTCGCACTTGTTCGCGAGCCCCGTGGGCTACGCCGCGGGCTACTACTCGTACAAGTGGTCCGAGGTCTTGGCGGCCGACGCGTTCACGCGCTTTCGTCGCGAGGGCCTGTTCGCCAAAGAGGCCGGTCGCGCCTTCCGCGAGGGCTTGCTCGCCCGCGGTGACAGCGAAGATCCCGCCGTGCTTTTCCGAAATTTTCTGGGTCGTGACCCGACCGTCGATGCCCTGCTCGAACGCGATGGCCTCGCCCTTCCCAAGGAGGCCGCGTGAGCCCGATTGTCTCGGACACGCTCGTGCGCGCCGTCACCTTCGACGGCTCGTTTCGCGTGATCGCCGCGATCACTACGTCGACCACGAGCGCCGTCTTGCGCACGCAAGCGGCGAGCGGAGCGACGGCCGCCTATTTTGGTCAACTGCTCACGGGCACCATCCTCGTGCGCGAGGCCATGGCGCCAAACCTCAGGGTTCAGGGGATCGTGCGTGGATCCGGCGGAAAAGGCAGCATCGTGGCCGACTCCCATCCCGACGGCACGACCCGCGGCGTGATGATGCGAGCCAGCGATAACCCCCTAGAGCTTGGCAAGGGCGCGCTGCTCCAGATGATGCGCACGTTGCCGAACGGCGCCACGCACCAGGGGGTGGTGGAGGTGCCCGAGGGCGGTGGCATCAACGGCGCGCTCATGAACTACATGCAGGAGTCGGAGCAGATCGTGAGCGTCATCGACGTCGCCACGCGCGTCGAAGACGACGTGGTTCAAGCCTCGGGCGGCTACATCGTCGAGCTGCTCCCAGAGGTGCAAAAGGGCGTTCTGATGGTGATGACCGAGCGGCTCGCGTCGTTCGCGCCGATGAGCGACCTCCTGGCCCAAGGCCTCGACGCCGACGGCATCCTCGAAGAGCTGTTGCATGCCATGCCCTTCGAGCGGACCGCGCGCAGCGAGCTGTCGTTCGCCTGCAAGTGCAGCGAGCTGCGCCTGATCGAGGCGCTGGCCACGCTGCCTCGGGACGACATCGAAGACCTCGCGAAGGGCGACGCGCCCCTCGAAATCCGCTGCGAGTACTGCACCAAGGACTACGCCATCATGCCCCATCAGCTAAGGAGCATGCTCGCCTCGAGCTGACCGCGATCGCCTCGCTCAACGCCGACCGAGGTAGCGCAACACGAGATCCGGGCGATCGGTCTGCACGATGCGAATGCCCGCATCGAAGTCCACCGCGTAGAGCGAAGGGTCGTCGCCGAGGCCCGCCACGAGATCGATGCCGAACGCGTCGAGCAGGCCACGAAGCCCCGCGGCCTCCAGCGTGGGCACCAGCGCGTCCGGGCTGGCGCCATCGTGAAGCTCGACGATAACCGGCTTTCTTGGCGCGTGATGGGCGAGCTTCTCGTTCAGCTCGCTGAGGTCGGCGACCCGGATCATGATCATCAGGTTGGGCTCCAGCGCCAGGGCCTCGTCGATCTTCTCGGTGCTGCTGGTGTCGAAGATCGCCCACTCGAGGGTGTCGGTGGTGTGGATCGCGTCCACCAACAGATCCACGCGCGAGGTCTTGTTGGCGTCGAGCAAGACGTGCACTTTGCCCCGGGCTTCGAGCAACACCTGTTCGATGGTGGGCACCCGATCGCAGCTAAAATCCCCTGCAAAACGCGAGGTTTCGAGGGTGAGCGCCTGGACCTCCGCGAGGGTCATGGCGTCCACGTCGCCCTGCCCCGTGGTCGTGCGCTCCACGCTCGGATCGTGAAAGTTCACGAGCCTGCCGTCCTTCGTCTCGCGCGGGTCGGTCTCCACGAAATCGATGCCGAGGGCGATCCCGGCGCGCACCGCCGAAAGCGTGTTCTCGGGCGCGATCACGCCGAGATCACCGCCCACGCTGCGGTGGCCGCTGACGAGCGGCGTCGTGCACATCGGGTCCACCTCGCACGCGATGGGCACGGTGTTCGTGCGCTCGGGGGGCGCGCTCGCGGTGCAGTCGAAGAGCGAAGGGTCCAACACGGGCGCGGCTCCCGCCGAGCCGCCACCGCCGTCGGAAGGAGGCGCCGCGTCATCCCCGGAGCAACCGACGAGCACGAGGGCACACGCGAAAAAGAAACGAAGGGCGCGCATGCGGGTCAGCATGGCGCCCCTCGCTCGCGAGCCGCAAGGGGCTCGCGCGGTCGCGCTGGGTAGCGCCGCTCTGCGCTAAGCGCGACGACGGCGCAGCACGATCAAAAGCCCCGCGAGGCCGCCCAAGAGCGCGAGGCTTCGCGTGCCCGAAGGCGGTTGAAACGCGCAGCCGCCGTCATCCGCCGCGGGGGTCTCCGAGGGCGTTCCGGAGCTGCTCGACGAGGCGCTGGCGTCGGGCTGGGCGTCGCAATTCTCGAGGCCGAGCGTCGTGCGCGTGGTCGTCCACGCCGCGGGGCAAAGGCTCTCGACGGTGGTTCCCGCGCCGCAAGAGAGGGGACCTTCGCACAGATCCGCGAGCTCGAAGAAGGCCGTGAACGTCTTGCCGCCATCGGACGAGGTGCCGACCGAATAGCCCACGTCACCGTGGTTCGCGCAGCCGAACAAGGCGTCGTCGGTCCAGGTCAAGCAATAGACCTTTTGAGCTGAGATCGAGCTGAAAACGAAGTCCGAGGTGGCCGCGCCGAAGAGCCCTTGATCGCCGCCGACGCGCACCTCGGACGCGTCGGGGGAGAGCGCGAAGCCGAGCATGCTGCCCGAATCTTTGAGCAACACATCGAAGCTCTCGCCGCCATCGGACGACAACAGCAGGCTGTCCGATGGATCGCCGTCGGTGCGCACGAAGACATGATCTTTGTTGAGCGGATCGATGGCCGCGATGAATGGATCGTCGGTCTCGGTCCCCGCGATATCGAAGGTCTCCCACGTGTCACCGGCGTCCATCGAGCGCGCGAGCACGCCGATTCCGCCCACACGCCGACCGCTCACATAGATGCGCGACGCGTCCGAGGGCACGAGGTCCACGGTGAGCACCGCGATGTCGTCGGGCAGCGGGTTACCGAGCTTGCTCCACGAAGCGCCGTTGTTGGTGGATTGCCAGAGCTCGGAGGGCGTGGTGCCCACGCGCTGCGTGATGGCCACGATGCGCGAGGCATCGGAGCGGTCCACGCTCAAGTCGACGAAGAGCGCGGGGCTCGTTTCGTCTTGCGTGACCTCCCATGCGCAGGCGTCCTTCGAGTGCCCGATGCCGCCGGAGGTCGCCGCGACGATCGTGCCGTCCGCGGTGATACCGACCATGGGGTCCTCGTTGTCGCCGAAGCCCACAGCCTTCTCGCAGATCCAACCCCAGCTCTGACCGCCGTCGGTGGTCGAGGAGAGGCCGTAGGTCGAACGAGCGATCACATGGGAAGGATCGCTCGGATCGACGACGAGCTGCCCCGCTTGGGGGAAGCGGCCATTGGCCCAGGCTGCGGTGGAAGTGAACAGGAGCGCGGCGGCGACCGAGCTCGCGGTCCCTGCGAGGGAAACAAAAGAGCGCAGAGTCATGCAAACGCTCTTGTCAGAGCGCCAGCAAACGGTCACCCGGTCGCGCACGATTGCGACAATTTGTCGCAGCGAGATACGGGTATTTCGTCGAAAAAAGCGCTCAGGAGGCCGCCGAGACGGCGGCCTTGACGTCGTCGTAGCTCGGCTCCACGCCCGGGTTGGGCCCGACCCAGCTCCACGCGATGTTGCCCGCGCTATCGACCACGAACACGGCGCGCTTGGCGGCCGTGTAGCCCACCATGCCTGCAAAATCGTTGAGCGCGACGTCGTAGGCGTTCACGGCTTCGCGGGCGTAGTCCGAGAGGATCGGGAAGGTGACGCCGTTTTTGTCGGCAAACGCGGCGTTCGAGAAGGGCGCGTCCACGGAGATCCCGAGCACGACGGCGTTCATGTCGTTGAAGGCCGAAAGAGCGTCGCGGAAGGAGCACAGCTCTTTTTCGCAAACACCGGTAAATGCCGCGGGAAAGAAGGCCAAGACCACCTTTTTGCCACGGAAGGAATCGAGGGAGACCTTCTCGCGCTTGTGGCTGATCAGGGTGAAGTCGGGGGCCTTGGTGCCGGTCTCGAGCATGGAATCTTCTCCTTGGGTTTCGGGGCGGCGGACCATACACCGCAGAGGCTCCTCGCGCATCGCTTGCGCGAGGGAGCCGGCGTTGACTGCGAAAGGGCCGCGCTTGCACGGTGGAAAGGCGCCCCAACGCGTGCAACCATCGCCCCATGCGTAGCGCCGCGTTCTTGTTCGTGCTCGCCGGGCTCATCGCTACGGGCTGCCACCGCACCCCGTCGGCCGAGTCGCCCGAGCAAAACGAAGGTCTTTTGGCCCAGCTCCACAGCGCCGATGCCGATGAGCGCAAGGACGCCGCGGAGGAGCTGCGAGAGCACGATGGTCCCCCGGACGGCGCCGTGGCGGCCCTGCTCGAAGCCGCCTCCAAGGAGCAGGACGACGACGCGTTGTCCGAGATGCTGCTCACCCTGGGTGAGTCGGGCAAAGACGAGGCGCGACCCGCCCTCGAAGCGGCGGTTCGGGGGGACCGCGAAGACGCCCGCAAAGCCGCCTACGATGGCTTGCTGCGGTGGGCGAAAAAACGCGGCGAAAAGCAGCCCAAACACATCGCGGCCATGGCGGCCCTCGGGGCGCCCGACGACGACATGCGAGCCCAGGCGGCCGAGGACCTGGGCGACGACGACGGCCCACCCCCGGAGGCTATGGCTCCCTTGCTCGCGGCGCTCGCCAAAGAGACCGACGAAAAGGCCCACTGCGAGATGCTAGAGACGGTCGGCAAGAGCGGGGCGCCCGAGGCCAAGGGCCCGATCGAGGCGGCCCTCCGCGACGACGACGACGACGTCCGTTCCGCCGCACAAAAGGCCTTGAAACGCTGGCGCAAGAAGAACGGCGAGGCGGTGCGCGCCGATGTGGAGACCGCGCAGAAGCCCGCCACGGGCGCCGCGCCAGCGGCCGCCAACGCGCCCGACGGCTGCGATCAATTCAAGGCCATTTGCGCCGACGATCCCTTCGATACGGCCCAGTGCAAGGCCGAGCTGGGGCCGCTCAGCTACGAACAGAAGGTCAGTTGGGCCAACTGCATCAACGTCTCCCCGGACCCTTGCCAAAAGGCCCACAACACCTGCATGGCCAAGGCGAAGACCGCCAAGGCACCGTAGGGTCGGGGGAAGGCTTGGAGATCCGCGAAGGGACGCTCATCGCCGGTCGATTCCGCCTCACCAAGAAGCTCGGTGAGGGCGGAATGGGGGCCGTTTGGGCGGCGGATCACACGACCTTGCGCGTCGGCTGCGCGGTCAAGCTGATCCACGAAGACATCGCGAAGCACGAGGAGATCCGCGCGCGCTTCGAGCGCGAAGCGCAGTCCGCGGCGCAGCTCAAGAGCCCCCATGTGGTGCAGGTGCTCGACTACGGCGTGTTCGAGGGCGTGCCCTACATCGCCATGGAGCTATTGGAAGGACACGACCTCGCGCGCCGCCTGGAGGAGAAGGGTCGGCTGAGCGCGAGCGAAACCTTGACCATCCTTTCGCCCGTCGCGAAGGCCCTGGCCAAGGCCCACGGCATGGGCCTCGTTCATCGGGATTTGAAGCCCGAGAACGTGTTTTTGGCGAAGGAAGAAGAAGGTGAGATCGTCAAGGTTTTGGACTTCGGCATCGCGAAGCGCACGGGCGTGCTGGAGGGCAACGCCACCAAGACTGGCGCCCTGCTCGGCACGCCTTACTACATGAGCCCCGAGCAAGTGCAGGGCACGAAGGCCGTGGATCACCGCGCGGATCTGTGGTCGTTGGGGGTCATCGCCTACCGGTGCATGGTGGGAAGGTTGCCCTTCGAGAGCGAGGCGGTCGGCGACCTGTTCCTGAAGATCATGGTCCAACCCCTACCCATTCCTTCCGCCTTCGCCGCCGACCTTCCCGCGGGCTTCGACGCCTTCTGGGCGAAGGCCGCGGCCAGGAGCCCGGACGAACGCTTCCAGAGCGCGAAAGAGCTGGTCGAGGCTCTGCGCGGCGTGGCGGCCAGCTCGTCGGATCCGGCCGCCGCTCCCAAACCCTGGACCGGACCTGGCATCTCCCAACCTGGGCACGTCGCGGGGCCAGGCACCCCCTCCCCCGCGTCGCCGAGCCCCGCCCTACCCATGGCGTCGTCTGCTCTTGCCTTCACGCCCACGGCCTACGCCAGCGGGCCCCACGGGCCGGGGGCCCTACCTGCGCAAAAGGCGTCCAGCCTCGACGGCAGCGTGCGCGGCGCGCCGACCCTGTCCGGGTCGCCCTCGAACCGCGCCGGCCTCGTCGCCGCGGTGATCATCGGCGGCACACTGCTGCTCGGCGCCGGCGCCGCGGCTGCGTTCTTCGCCCTGCGCGCGGACGACAGCCCACCGGCCAGCTCGGCAGCGGCGGCACCCGCGGCGCCCTCCGTACAGGCGCCCGAGACCGAGCCGTCGGTGGCGGCTCCGCCCGACCTTGCCAACACCGCCGCCGCGCCCAGCGCGTCCGCCGCCCTTCCATTGTCTCAGACACCCGCGGGCCCCACCCCTGCAAAGCCCACCTCCGCCGCGCCGCCCACGCCCAAGACAGCGAGCCCGCCGCCCAAACCTCCACCTACCCAAACCGCGGCGCCCACACGCACGGGGCGGGTCGTCATTCCACCGCCGGGCTGATCCGATCTTCCATGGCAACCTACGACAAGGTCTCGCAAGCCCCCACCCATCCCCGCGCCCAACGGCCTTTGAAGCGCTTCGACGTCGCCGACCTGTACACAGGTCCGCTCGACGCTGGCGTGGCCGGCGAGACCGCTGCCATCTCCCTCGACGAGAAGCTCCGTCAAGCCTACTTCTGGGTGGTCAACCAGGCCGTCATCAGCCCCTTCTACGACATCGAGTACCAGGAGACCCCGCCGCCCAGGTTCGCCGTGGGCGATGGCAAGCGCCCCCTGACCTTGCCGACGGGTCAGAGCTATTCGAGCTTCGTGCTCCTGCCCTTGCTCAACCTGGCGGTGCGCAGGCGCTGCCTGTTGGTGGGCGGCCCCGGGCGCGGGAAAACGGCGAGCGCCATCTTGATGGGCGTTTTGGCGGGGTATTCGCTCAAAGACCTGAAGCGCGCCATCCAGCATGGTCAGCCGCAAATGACGGTCAGCGACCTGTTTGGAAACCCGTTGCCCAAGGACCTGGTGGGCGCCGACAGCATGGCCACCATCCGCATCGCCTGGCGGGCGTGGCTCGGCATGCGTGTCAAGATCATCGACGAGTACAACCGTATCCCCACCCGCACGCAGTCGGCGCTCTTGACGGTCATGGCCGACAACTACGCCGAGCTGCTCGACCAAGTGTACGAATGTCCCCCGGCGGCTTGGTACCTGACCGCGAACGACGACGCCGGCGGCGGCACCTACGCGGTGATCGAGGCGTTGAAGGACCGCATCGATGTGGTGGTCAAGGCCCTGCACTTCAACACGCGCTTTTTGGGCGAGCTTCTGAGCCGCATCGAAGACGGCGTGGTGCCCGAAGAGGTGGTGCCCCGTGAGATCGTGTTCTCCGAGGCCGACCTCGACACCATGTATGCGCAGATCCTTGCCGTCACGTTGCCGGACCCCGTGCGAAGGCGCATCGAGACCTTCGCCAGCCAGTTCGAGCTGTGCGAGGGCGTGGGCGCCGAGCTCGAGCGGATGACCAAGGATACGGCCAAGCTGTCCGGTTTGGAGTGGCACCTGGTGACCGCCGCGGAGGCTGGAAAAGACGGGGTGAAAGACCTCGGCGCACAAACGAAGAACGGCCTCAGCGTGCGCGCGTTGATGACCATCATCGTGTTCGTCAAGGCCATGGCCTACTTCCGCGGCATGAGCGAGGTGTCCCTGGAAGACGTGCGCCAGATTCTACCCTTCGTGCTGCACGACAAGCTGACCCCGGACCTCGACGCACCCTACTTCGACGCGGGGCGAAACGGCGTGTACAGGTTCGACCGCATCGCTTGGATTCGCGAGCTCTTCGACCTCTCCTGCGCGGAGCACGCGCGGCTCGATCTGGACAACGACGATCCGGTGGGGACCCTCCACGCGAAGTTTCAGCGCGGCCTGACCGGGGTGGGCGAAGACGCGGTGCTAGCCGAGCTCGCGGCCATCGAGCGCACCTTGACCGACCTGCTCAAGGGAAGAAAGCTCTACGGTCCGTCGCTCGACGACGTCTTGCTGCTCAAATATTTGCACCAACGCTACTCGAACTACCTCAGGTGGCTGCGGTCCTCGCGATGAGCGCCTTCTTCGAGGCCACCTGCCGTCTGCGCAGCCGGCTGAATGCCGCATTTGCGGAGGCCAAACGGCACAGCCCCGGGCTCGATGGCGAGGCGTTCTTGGAGCACCTGCGTCGGGTGGTGGGACCGACGGTGGACCTCCGGCACGAGGTCGCGCCCACCCTCACCGAGGAGCTGACCCTCGCCCTCTTCGATGCGTCTCTTACCTTGACATCCACGGGGCACCTCGGCCCCGACGCGCCAGCCTCGGCGCTGCTCGACGCCTGGCAGAGATTGCTCCCGCTGGCAGAACGGAGCCTCGCGCCACGGACCCTGGTGGCGACCCTCAGCAACGCGGTCCTGCTGCTGCAAGCGCGTGTCTCAGACAATGTGCAGCGCTGGATCAGCGGGATGGAACGCGTGATGGCCGACTGCACCCTCGACGAGCTGCAAAAGGTCGGCCTGGTGCTGGCGTGGATGAGCGGCCTGGCCGAGGCCCGGGCGGCGGCCCTCGACGCCCTGAGCGCGCTGCCCGCGCCGCTCTGTTTGCGCGCCCTCGACCTACCCCCCGAGGCGGACGCCCGCGCGCTCATCAACATGTTGCGCAGCTCCCGCTGGTTTCTACCCACGCGGCCCTGGAGCCCGCCGCGCCTGACGACGGCCGCGAAGCTCGGGGGTTTCCGCGGCTTCGGCGGCCCTTTCCTGGTGCCCCCTACCCTTGCCAAGCTGGACGGTCAGTGGCTCGCCACCGACGGTCGCGACGTGTACGCCGTCCATGTCGACGCGTTCGGCGCCGAGCTCCGCCACACGTCCGCGCCTTTGACGGCGTTTTCGCGGCTGCCTGGCCCAGGTCCGGTGATAGGTGATGGCAAGGTGCAAGCCGGAGGTCAGACGCTCTCGCTAGGCCAGCTCGGCCCCTTGACGAGCGCCGCGGAGCACGAGGACACCGTCCTCGTGACGAGCGCCCTCTCCCACTACATTTGGGCCGTGGCCCTGGTTCCCCATGCACCCTGAGCTGAGCGCCCTGCACGATCGCTGGGCCGCCCGCTGGGAAGATGCCCTGGCCTGCTGGAGCCGCCCCACGCGCCTCTCCGCGCCCCGGTTCTGCTTCTCCGACGAACAGGGCACCCAGGAGGGCCTGACCTCCAGCTTTGCCATGATCCGCTTCGTGGACCACGCGGTCGTGGTGTCGCTCGCCGACGTCCGCCGCCGACACCTCGAACGCTTCGCCCTGGAGATCCTGGCGCACGAGGTGGGTCACCACGTGTATTGTCCAGGGGACCTCGTGGATCTCGGCCGCATGCTCGCCCGCGCGCGGCGGGGGTTGCCCACCAAGGAGCACCTGGCTGGCCTGATTTGCAACCTGTACACCGACCTCCACGTCAACACCCGTCTGGCGAGGTTTTCGGGGCTCGACATCGCAGGGGTGTACCGCGCGCTGCGCGGTCCCGACCCGGAAGATCGGCTCTGGACCCTGTACCTGGGCATCTACGAACAGCTCCTCGGCCTGCCCCGTGGGGACCTGGCGCGGGGGCACCGCGATCTCGCGTTGGAGGGCGATATCCAGCTCGGCGCGGCGTTGATCCGCACGTACGCACGCGACGCCGTGGCGGGCGCCGGGACCTTCGCGGCACTGTGCCTACCTTACCTCCTGAAGGACGACGGCCGCCTCACCCAGAGCCGTATTCAGGGCCTGCTCGACACCGCGCAAGCGGGTCAGGGCGCCGACCCACCGGACCTCGCGAGCCTGCTCGACGACGAGGAGACCCCGCTCCATCCGTCGGAGGATCCGCGCCTCGGCGGGGATGTCTTCGATGTCTCGCGCGAGATCGATCGAACGCTCGTCGGAGGTAAGGATCGGCGCGATCGCTACCGCGGCCCCGTGGAGTACGGCGAGCTGGTCGAAGCGCTCGGCATCGGGCTCGACGAGACGAAGCGTGTGAGCCGCTACTACGAAGAGCGCGCCAGGCCCCACGTCGTGCGTTTCCCGACGGCCCAGCAAGCGCGCAGTGAACCGCTCCTCGAAGGCCTTGACATCTGGGATGCCGGCGACGGCATCGAAGAGGTCTCCTGGACCGAATCGGTGTTCCGCTCCCCCCACGTCATCCCTGGGCTTACCACGCGAAAGCGCGTCTACGGCGAGGAGATCAGCGCCGAGCGCGAAGAAATCCCGGGCGATCTGTACATCGGCATCGACTGCTCGGGCTCCATGCCGAACCCCAAGCTCCAGGCGTCCTACCCCACCCTCGCCGGGACCATCTTGACGCTGTCCGCTTTGCGCGTCGGTGCACGCGTCAAGATCGTCCTGTCTGGGGAGCCCGGGCGCGCCGCGTCGACGGACGGCTTCGTCAAGGAAAAGGCCGAGGCCCTGCGGGTCTTGACCGACTACCTGGGCACCGGCTACGCCTTCGGTATCCACCGTCTGTCCGAGACATTCGACGGCAAGAAACGAGCGCGCCCTACCCACGTCGTGATCATCACCGACTTCGACGTCTTCTCGCTGCTCGACAAAGACGACGGTTGGGGGGTCGCCGAGCGGTCTTTGAAAGAGGCCGGCGGCACTGGGACCTTCGTCCTGCGCATGCCACGCGGCGCGGATCACCCCGGTCTCGAACGCATGAGGGCCATCGGCTATCGCGTCTTCGGCGTGCACGACGACGCCGATCTCCCGCGTTTCGCGCGGGAATTTGGCGCCGAGGCGTTCCGGAGGAGCCGGTGACCGGCCCCCGTTGTTCGAACCTCGATGGCGTGGTACCCGTGGGAAGATCCTGAGCCATGACCGCTGTCGACCTGTTCGCGCTGACCCACCACCTCGCCGCCTGCCCACCGCTCTTGCGGCTCGACGCGCGGGCCCTCGGCGGGCTCGAGGTCGACGTCGGCGCCGTGGTCCGCGACGTCCTGCACGATCTCGGCGACGAGGCGGCCTACACACGCAGCATCGACGGCATCTACGCGCGCACCGACCCCAACCACCTGGCCACCCTGCTCTTGGCGTGCTGGCTGCTCCGCGCCCCGCCCCTCCAGCCGCTCGCCCCGGGCCGAGCTCTCCGCTTCCTGGCGTCGCTCGGTGCGCTCTCCCAGCTCGTCCCCGCCGAGCGCCTCGTGTCCGAGACAGAGCGGCGCGAGGAGCTATGCCGCCTCGCCCTGAAAGCGTGCGACCTGCTGCCACAGGGGGAGAGCGCCAAAGAGGCCGAGGACCGCCTGGCCGGCCTCGACAGCGTCGAGCGCGATCGGGTGGTTCGCGCGTCGCGCGAGGCCGCGGCGCGCGCCAAACAGGTGCGCGAAGCCTTGCAAAAGAAGGCCGCCGAAGAGGCCGCCGCAAAGGTTTCGAGGGAATAAGGCATGGACACCTTCCACGGCGACCCTGCCCTCGCTCGGCGCCTGCCGCTGCTCACGCGGCAAGGTCACCGAAACCTGATGCGCTTGACGCAGCACCCCGCCGGGCCGCGCTGGAACCACGAGGCGGGCGATCGCCTGAAGGCCGACGATCTGACCGCCCTCGGCCGCACTCGCCGCGCGCTCGTCGAGGAGCGCCTGCCCTTCGGCGCCGAGCTACCCATCGCCACCGCCGCCTGGATCCGACGCCTCGCGCCGCTGGTGCCGCTGTTCCGTACGCGCATCCCCGACGTTGCCCGCCTGGAAGCCGTCTTCCCGACCTTGCCGACCACGAGCCGCGAAGACATCGCGCTGCGCCCGGAGAGCCTTGTCCCGGACAACGCCGACCTCGACGCTTTGATCGCCTACCGTACCGCGGGCACCACCGGGCACGCCCTGCTCGTCGCCCATCACCCGCGCGCCGCGGCCAGCTACCCGCTTTTGATCGACTACGCCCTCGAACGTTGGAAGGTCCGCCTCGATGTCGGGCCCGACCAGGTCGCTTGTTTTTTGGTGGGAGCCCAGCGCCACACGGTCACCTACCCGACGGTGCTCAGCGTCTGGCGTCAAGCGGGCTTCGCCAAGCTCAACCTCCACGCCGACGACTGGCCCTCCGCCGAGGCGCCCCAGGCCTATTTCGACGACCTGAAACCCCAGCTCTTGACCGGCGATCCGCTGTCTTTTGCGGCCTTGCTGCAGCGGAAAATCCAGGTTCGACCCCGGGCCCTGATCACCACCGCGGTGGCGATGACGGATGGCCTGCGCGACGCCCTGACCTCCCACTTCGGCTCCCCGGTCATCGATTGGTACTCGCTGACCGAGACAGGCCCCATCGGCTACGCCTGCCCGCTCGGCGGAAGCTACCATGTGCTGCCCCACGATCTGTTCGTGGAGGTGCTCGATCCCGAGGGGCGCTCTACCCAAGGCCGCGGCGAGATCACCGTGACCGGCGGCCGTAACCCCTACATTCCGCTCCTGCGCTACCGCACGGGAGACTTCGGCCGCCTCGACACCGCACCCTGCGCTTGCGGCGACCCGATGCCACGCCTCGTGGGGCTGGAGGGACGTGCGCCGGTGCCGCTCCGTTCAAGCTCGGGCGACTTCGTCAACACCGTCGACGTGTCTCGGACACTGCGCGAGCTGCCCCTCGTGCAGCACGAGCTCGTGCAGCACAAAGACCTGTCGCTCACGCTCACGCTGCGCACGCTGGAGGGCCTGCGCGTGACGGAAGACGCGGTCCTCGCGCGGCTCCGGCCGCTCTTTGGCGAGCTTCCCCTGCGCGTCGTCTTCGACGCCGCGCTCGGCGACCGCAAGGTGATTCCTTACGCCAGCGAGGTCCCGCTGTGGGAGTAACCTTACCCCTCGATCACCCCACGCCTAGCCGCCCCCACCGGGTCTACGTCGCGACCACCAACGCCTGCAACCGCGCCTGCCCCTGGTGCAGCACCTGCTCTTCGCCCGAGCGAAACACCTACCTGACCCTCGAACAACTGCGCGCCTCCTGGCCCCGCGAGGGGCCGTTCGAGCTGCAGCTCGAGGGCGGCGAGCCCACCATCCACCCCGATTTCTGGGCCTTCGTCGCGGCCGCGCGGGCCGAGCCCCGCTGCGTTCGTCTGGTGATCGCGACGAACGGTGTTCGCATCCCCCGCGACGCGCGGCGTCTTGGACCATGGGTCGAACGCCTGGGCAGCCCGCTCGTGCTCAAGCTGTCCATCAACCACCACCTGCTCGACGAAGACGACGGCCTGCTCGACCTGGCCTGCCAGCTCCGTGACCGCTTCGCAAACCGAAGGGAGGACCAGCTCGTGCTGAACGTGCGCCTGCGCCGCTGCCCTCCCGACGACGACGCGTGGGTAGAAACCCTGGTGCGCGAGGCCGGTCTGCTGCCCGTGTCCAACGTGTTCTACCTGCAACGCTACGGCTTCGCGGAGGACCAGGAGACCTGGGAGCGACCGACCTTGATGGGTCACAACTTCCGCTTGGTGAACCCCGACGGGACGGTGCTCGGCCCGGATCTCGTGGCGCGCTCCGAGGCCATGCGTCAACTGCCATGAGCCCCCTGTCCGCCGCCAACCCGCCCTTCGACGGCGCCCTCCGCCGCGAAAAATTCCGGGCCTTCGACCTTGCCAAGAACAGCACCGGGCGGGCCACGATGGAGGTGGATTTTTGGGGCCGCCCGAGGCCAGTGTACAAGAACGCGAATCTGTCTGTGTATTCGGGCCAGCGTTGCAACGCACGCTGCGCCTTCTGCGTGGAAGAGCTCAGGCCCGCCTCGCGGGGTAGAAACCTCGCCGCGCAACGCGCCACCCTGGACGACGACGAGCTGTACTTCGCCCGCCTGGAAGAGGCCCTGCGCGTCACCCACGACCTGGGGCCGAGCGTGAGCGTCACCGGCGGTGAGCCTAGCCAAGATCCGCGTCTGCCCCGCATCTTGCGCACCCTGAAAGCGCGTGGCGCCCGCAAGCGCACCTTGACAACCAACGGTTCGGGGCTGCTTCAAGAACGGGAAGGTTGTCGCGTCCTCGACTGGCTGCTCGACACCGGGATCCAACACCTCAACATCAGCCGCGCTCACCCCAAAGACGCGGAAAACGCCCGTTTGATGGGCTTTTCCGAGGCCCCCACGGCGAAGGAGCTCGCTCTTGTCTCGGACGAAGCGCGTCGCCGCGGGAGCCGCGTGCGCCTCTCGTGTGTGCTCGTACGCGGCGCCATCGACGATCTTGCCGGCATGGTAAGGTACCTGGACTACGCAGCGGCGCTGGGGGTCGACAACGTGGTGTTCCGGCGGCTCATGGGGGTCGATCGGGCGACCACGGCGCCAAGCTCGGTGGTGACCTTCTCGGATCGCAAGCGGGTCGCGCTCGACCCGTTGCTAGAAGCCCTGTCGGCCGACGCGCGCTTCACGTTTCAGCGGCAAATCGTGGGCTATTATTACTACGTCGAGGTCTTCCGCTACGGCGCCATCGACGTGGTGTTGGAGGAGGCCGACCTGGCTCAGCTCGAAGCTTCGAAGCGAGCGTCGCCGGGGCTCGTGCACGAGCTCGTGTTTCATCCCAACGGTCACCTGGCCTCGACCTGGCAACCGTGGGATGACGTGCTCGGACCGCCTAATTTAGGGTGAAACGTAGCAGAACGAGAGCTGAGGCCGCAGCGCGAGGGGGCCCTCGCTCGACGCGAGCACCACGCGACCGTTGCTCGGTTGGTCGAGCAAAACACCGTAGTTGGCCCCGCCGATCCAGGCTTGGGTCAGGGTCGTGATGTCCAGATCGACCGTGCTGCCCGGCGCGTACGTCAGGGGTGAGTAGGTCGCGCTCAGCGTGTTGACGTCGTAGGCGCCCGCGAAGGACGATAAGGTGACGGTGGGCTCGGTCCACGCCGCCGTCACAGGGTGCAGGTTCACGGCGCCCGACCCTACGCGTTGGGCTTGGTAGAGGCTCAAGGTTGCGTTGAGAACCGTGGCGTTCGCAGGGACGGCGGAGGTGTCGAACTGCAGCAGCGCCATGCGATGGGAGACCCCGAGGCTGCCCACGGGCAGCACCGCAATCCCGCCGAAATTGGCTGCGGACAGGGTGGGATCGAAGGGACTGAACGCGATCGAGCCGTCGCCGACCACACCGGAGATTCCCCGTTTGATGACGACGCAAACCGGGTCACAAGCGTCCCCCGTGCCGTCGCCGTCCGAGTCGGTTTGCGCCGGATTCGGGTCCAGCGGACAGTTGTCCGAGGCGTCGTCGATACCGTCGCCGTCGGCGTCCGCGAGCGGCGAACAGCAGACATCCACGACAGCCGCCTCGGGGTTGGTAAAGTAGGGGTTGATGGGGTCGACGCTGCCACCAAAAATGACGGTCCTACCATCGCCCAGA
>CAYLJT010000052.1:0-18071 GCA_964383995.1 uncultured Polyangiaceae bacterium | reverse complement strand
CCTCGATGTCTCGGACGCCTGCCCCTACGAGGCTGGCATCGCCGAGAAAAATGGCTGCCCCAACCGCGATCCCGATGCCGACGGCATCGAGGGCGACAACGACAAATGCCCGGAAATTGCCGAGGATCGCGACACGTTCGAGGACGAAGACGGTTGCCCCGATCCGGACAACGACGGCGACGGCATCATGGACGCCGAGGACGCCTGCCCTGTGCAGAAGGGCATCCCGGCCACCGATCCCAAGGAAAACGGCTGCCCCGATCCGGATCCCGATCGCGACACCTACAAGAACAACGTCGACAAGTGTCCCGACGAGGCCGAGGTGTGGAACGGCATCGACGATGGCGATGGCTGCGCCGACGCCGATCCGAAGAAGCGCGCGAAGCCCCTCGTGACGGTGAAAGACACGCGCGACGGACCGACCTTCGAGCTTGCCTCGGCGATCAAATTCCTGCCCACGAACGAGGTGGATCCGGCGAGCGAGGCCCAGGTCCGCGCGCTCGCCGCCGAGCTTTTGAAGCACCCGGGCTGGACGGTCGCCGTGGGCGTCCGCGCGTCGGTCAAGGGCGGGCCGAGCGAGGCGCTGAACCGCGCCTTCGCGCTGGCCGATGCGCTGCGCCGCTATTCGCGACGCGACGACGTGGCCGAGACCGTGGGCTGGGCTGCGGTGAAGGGCTCGCCCCGCGCCGCCGAGCACGGCGTGGGCTTCCTCGTGCTGGTCCCCGCCGAAGCGCCGCCGACCGCAGCGGCGGCTCCCGCACCGGGCGCTGGCGAACCGGAAAAGAAGCCCTAAATCAGCGCTCCAATGACCTCCGACAGCAAATTGCCCGAGGGCCGGCTGGCTCGCTTCACACGCCTGGCGGGCATGGGCGCGCGGGTTGGCGCCGGCTTCTTTTTCTCGAAAAAGAGCGAAGACAACGCCGAAGACATGGCCCAGGTCCTAGGCACCCTGCGCGGCCTGGCAGCCAAGGTCGGGCAGATGGCCAGTTACATCGACGGCATCGTGCCCGAAGAACAGCGCGTCACTTACGAGAACGCCCTCGGCAAGCTGCGCGCCGCCGCGCCCACTTCGTCGCCCAAAGAGGTGCGCCGCGTCATCGAAGAAGAGCTCGATGGCACCCCGGAAGCCCTGTTTACGAGCTTCGAAGAGACCCCCTTCGCCAGCGCGTCGATAGGTCAGGTACACCGCGCCGTGCTGCACGACGGCCGGGAGGTCGCCGTCAAGGTGCAGCACCCGGGCATCGCCAAAGCCATGGAAAGCGATCTTGCCAATGCCAGCATCGTCGAGGGTATGGTGCGCAACCTGGGCGGCAAGAAGCTCGACTCGAAGCGCATTTTCGCTGAGGTTTGCGAGCGTTTTCGCGAAGAGCTCGACTACTCCCTGGAGGCCCAGCGGCAGAACCAGTTCCGCGCGCTGCACGCAGGCGACCCCACGATCTTCATCCCCGAGGTCATCGACGCGCGCTCGGCCAAACGGGTCCTGACGACCGAGCTCGTCAAGGGCATTCCCATCGAAAAAGCCGGTGAACGCAGCGAATCCGAGCGCCAGGCCTATTGCAAGACGCTGTGGCGCTTCGTGTTCAAGGGCAACCTGGTCGGTGGCATGTTCAACGCCGATCCACACCCCGGAAACTACATTTTTCTGGAAGACGGGCGCGTCGCCTTCCTGGATTTCGGCTGCGTCCAACCGATCGAGGGGGCACGCAAGCACTTCGCGATCGAGCTGCACGAAGCGGCCCTGCGACGCGACGAAGACGGCTTCGCCAAGGCCGCCGCAGCCATCTTGCAGACCAAGGGCGGGCGCTACGAAGAGGCGGCCCTCGAATATTCGAGACGCTGTTTCGTGCCCATTTTCAGCTCACCATTTCGGATTACCAAGCAGTTCTCCGGCGACCTGTTCCGTGCCATGAAGGCCCTCGGCATGGAAGCGCGCACCATGAAAGACGACGAGTTCGTGCCCCTGCCCGAAGGCATGGTGTTCATGAACCGCCTGCAATGCGGCTTTTATTCGGTGCTGGCGCGGCTCGACGCCGAAGTCGACTATGCGGCGGTGGAGGCCGAATTCCTGCCCGAGGCCCGCCGACGTTGGCCGGCACAAGGCCAAGACTGACATCCTTCAGAGGCCCTTGGTCACCTCGACCAGGTGCTCGGCCCAGGGCGTAAACTCGGCGCGCAGGCTCTCCGCGTTGGCGCTGATGTCTTCGCCCTCGAGCACGATGGAGCCCGAGACCATCCAGAAGCGCATCGCGGTGCCGTCGTCGATTTCCATGCGCGAAAGGCCGCTCGGCAGCTTGTCTACCTTGCCATAGAACTGCCACTTGCGCAGGGCCTTGGGGAAGCCGCTCTTGGGGTCGACGGCGCGGTAAACCCGCAGAAAGCGCGTGGGCCCAGCCTGGTAGTTCGCGATCATCCGGATTTGTTTGCACTGGACCGCGGTGCCGCCACCGAAGAAGCCACAAGCGAGCTGCGGCGGGTCGACGAGGGCGACCGGATGCAGGCCTTCGGGAGGTGCGGGGAGATCGATGAGCGCGGCGGCGCTCGGCGCGACGGCCGGCGCGCTGCTCGCCGAGGCGGACGGAGCCGCGGGCGCGGGCGCCGAAGCGTTGTCGCAACCGACCCCAGAGAGGAGCGCCACGATCGACAAAAGAGCCTGGGAAAGCGCGGGTTTCATAGTTTCGGTCGGATCCAGGAGCGGCTCAGCTCCACGAGCAGACAGCGATCTTCCACCACGTCGATCCCCTCCTGAACCAAGCGCTGAGCCACCGCCTCATGGCGAATTCCAGATTGCATCCAAACCGCGCGCGGCCGGATGGCAAGGATGTCGTCGAGGTGACCTTCCACGTCGGCCGGGCGGCGAAACAGGTTGACCAGATCGACGCCGCCAGGAATCGACGCCAAGCTGCGGAACACGGGGGCCCCGAGGATCTCCGTCGCGTCCGGGTAATACACCGGAACGGGCACGATGGTGTATCCCCGTTCCTTGGCAAAGGCAGGGACATAATAGGCAGGTTGATCGGCCTGCTGCTCCGTCTTGATACCCACCACGGCGATGGTGCGGATAGCGCGCAAGAGCGCGTCGATGTCGTCGGTGCGGACCAGGCGTCTTCCAGGGGTCGGGGCCACGAAAAGGGGCGTAGCACAAGGGACGTTCGCCGGGTATCGTCGACGACGAGCCCCCGTGGAAACCCGAGACGAAGGTGAAGAAAAGGCCCAGAGCCGCGCACGCTGGGCCCTCGCCGTAGCGGTGGCCGCCCTGACCGCACCGACGGTGTATCTCGCCGCACGGGCCGTCGATCACGCTCGGGGCCGCGCGGCCGACCCTTCCCTCATCCTCGCGACCCCCGAGGTGGACTACTATTATCGCCTCGCCCTCGGCCTCTGGGCAGGCAGCATGGCCATGCTCCTCGCGCGCTCCGCGTTCGGCGCCGACAGAACGCCAGCCGCCTTGCAGCGCTGGGCACGAATCTTCGCGAGGCTGGCGGTTCCCCTGGCCGTCCTCTGCGCGCTCCTCGCGGTTTTGCTGCCATGACGGCCCTTCGGCTCCTCGAAGCCCTCCATGGCTACCTGGCGGTCCTCGCCGTGGCCGCGCTCGTCCACCCTGCCATCACGCTCCGACGCGGAAAACCCCTGGTATTTCGTGGCAAGGCGTCGATCTTGTCCGCCACGGTGTTGGCCCTGGCCGCCTTCGTCACCGGCCTCTCGGTGTACGCACCTTACCGCAACACCGTGCGTCGTCCGCTCTTTCGCGACAGCGTCGACGTCGGCCTGCTCTTCGAGACCAAAGAGCACCTGGCTTTCGTAGTGTTGGCGTTCAGCCTCGGAGGTGCGCTGATCGCGTTTCTCGCCCCGCGGCAGAGCCCTGAGCTGCGCAAGCTGGCTGCCCAATTCTACCTCGGTGCGGCGCTCGTCGGCCTGTTCGTGGCGGCGTCCGGTGTCTACATCGCCGCCGTGCGGAGCTTCGGGAGCGCGCCATGAGCGACTTTATCGAGACCTTTCCTGCGGCGTTGTCCGAGACATATTGCGCCGACCTCATTCGGCGCTTCGAGGGCAGCCGGGGGCGCACACTGGGGCGCACCGGTCACGGCGTTGACCTTGAAAAGAAGGACAGCCTCGATTTGCCGCTAGTCTCCGGCGGCGAGCACGCCGCGGACATCGCGCACCTTGCCACCGTCACCCTACGCCACCTCGTTACTTACGTCCGCAAATACCCGTTTCTGATCTTGGGCGCCGTCGCGTCAGCCATCCGCGATCCGCAAACGGGCGAGCCCCAACCGCTCACCCTGGAGCGCATTCCTACCCTGGACGACAGTCAAATTGCGGCGGTGATTCGTCACATCTACCGCCTCGGCGACCTCAATTTGCAGCGCTACAAAAAAGGCAAGGGTGGCTATCACCACTTCCACTCCGAGGTGTTTCCTCACCCCCACAGCAAAGACCAAGACAGCCTCCATCGCGTGCTGTTCTTCATGTACTACCTAAACGACGTGGAACGCGGCGGCGAGACCAGCTTCTACTTCCAAGGGCGCAAGATCCGGCCCGCAGTGGGCACGTTGCTCATCGCGCCCGCGGGCTTTACACACACCCACAAAGGTCAGGTGCCCTTGTCGGACGACAAGTACATCGTCACTTCGTGGGTGCTCTTTCAGCGCGCCGAGAAGCTCTACGCACAGGGGGCTCAACCGCGGGGCTGACGGCGACCGCGCCGTTTCAGGCCCAACCCAAAGAGGCCAAGCGCGATCCAGAGCCCGGACGTCTTGCCGGACGCCTGACCCGGGAGCACGCAGCCGCAGCCGCTGTCGTCGACGGTGAAGGGCTCGTCGCTGCCTCCCGCGCCGACTTCGCTCGAAGAATCGCCGCCGACGCCGGTGGAGCCGGTGGAGGCCGTGGAGGAGCCGCCGCCGACGCCGCTCGAAGCGGAGGTCGTCGTGGTGCTCGTGGTGGTGGAGGTCGAGCCGGTCACCGTGTAGGTCATGATCGGCGCGCACTGCTCATTTCCCCGGCGATCGACGGCGCAAGGCGTGACATCCACCGTGGAGCCACCCGGCAGCGAGGGCAGAGCCACGCGAAACAGATCGCCGCCCATGAACTTGGCGCGGACCTCGGTCGGAGCCCCGGACACACTGAGCTTGACATAGGCCTTCGACAACCTGGGTCCCTCGTCGGTGACGGCGTTGTCGCTCACCGCGAAGTGAAACACCGGCACGTCTTCCGTCGTGTACGTGGCCTGCATGCCCTCCACCGCCCTGAAATGCGGTGGCAAGGTGTCGACCGGGGCGGGCGCAACCCCCACATAGAGCCTATCGAGCGAGCTCGATTCGCCCTGCGCGGTGATGCAGTCGAGCCGACCGTCGCCGTCGATGTCGCCGAAATCGAACCACAACGTGCCGTCGTTGACCGCGGGAAAACCGGGATCCTGCGAGTTGTGGGTAAAATGCCCCGTCCCGTCGTTGAAGAGGATGCGCTCGTTTCCAGAGAGGGACATCACCGCGGCGTCCAGATCGCCGTCGCCGTCCACGTCGATGCAAGCCACACCGTTGTCGTCCGACCCCGGGTTTCCGGTGACGCGCTGGGACGTCTCGTCCTGGAATTTCCCGCTGCCGTCGTTGATGATGAGCTGCTCGGTGTAGTTGGGTCCGGAGTTGTCGATCCAAATGTCGAGATCGCCGTCACCGTCGACGTCGCACACCGCGGGTCCGTATTTGAGCCCGGACTGACCAGGAATGTTCGCGCTGGCGTCGGTGAAGATGCCTGTACCGTCGTTGATCCAGAGCGAGCCTTTGCCCGAGTGCATGTCAATGTAGAGGTCGAGGTCGAAGTCGCCGTCCACGTCGGCAAGGTCGAAATCGATGGGTTGAGAGCCCGACGCCGAGGAGGGCAGTTGGCCCGTCGCGTCGCTGAAATGACCCGTCCCATCGTTCAGGTAGAGGTGCGCGACGTACGCCGCCCCCTGCGCCCAACCGTCGCTGACGAGCAAGTCCAGATCGCCGTCGTCGTCGACATCGCCAAAGCGCGCCGCGCCCGCGTAGGAGGCCAGCCCCGGGGGTAGACGGTTGGCCGCGTCATCGTTGAAGGCGCCCAGACCGGCGCCCATGAACAGCTTGTCGGCGGCGCCCCAGGCCGCTGGAACATAGAGGTCCATGTTGCCATCGCCGTCCACGTCGGCGACCGCCACCTGCCGGACGTACCCCGAATAACCGCCCACGACCGTCGCGGACGCGTTGGTCAGCGTGCCGTCACCGTTGTTGAGGTACACGACCGTGGGCTGAGCGGAGCCCTTGGAAAAGAAGCCGTCCGCGTTAGGGAAGATCACATCGAGGTGGTCGTCCCCGTTGAGATCGGTCATCCGCGCGTAGTTGGTCCAGCAACCGGTCTGACCGCCACTGCACGCCTGCGCGCCGTAGGCGTTCGGGACCTCTTGGAAAAACGAAGCGGCGTGGACGAGCCCGGGCGCCGCGAAGGACAGAAGAGCGGAGAGGGCGAGCAAGGAGCGGCGGGCGCGGTGCGATCTTCCGATCAAGGGAACCTCCAGGGACGACGAGTAGAGCACAGTCCCCTTCCCTTCGGAAAGCACCGATCACGGGGCATCGGGCGCGGTTTTGTGCCTAAATGCACGGCAGCACTGGACAATTCCAGTCAACCTTGCGATCCTGCGTGCGATGCAAAGAAGAGCTTGGCTTGGGTCCATCGGCGTGATGCTCACCGCGGGATTGGCCTCCGCGCTCGGCTGCGGTGGCGAGGCCAGTCTTTTCGAGAACCGCGGGGATGGAGGCGGGGGCGGCAGCGTCGCCGAGTGCGTCGACCCCACCGACTGCGGGATCATCACCGCGAGCTGCAAAGAGTCCGCGTGCATCGACGGCGTTTGCACAGCGGTCCCCCTCCCCGACCAGACCCCCTGCGACGACTATGCGTTTTGCACCGAGGGTGACGCATGCCAGTCGGGCGAGTGCGTACCGGGGCCGACCAAGGCGTGCCCGGCGCCCAATAGCTGTCAAGTGGGCTTCTGCAACGAGGCCGCGAAGGCCTGCGTGGGCGTCGCGGTGGAAGACGGCGCCCCCTGCAACGTGGCCGATCCCTGCGCCACCCAGGGCGTTTGCAACGGCGGGGTGTGCGCGGGCTCCGACACCAAAGATTGCAGCTTCCTCAACGGCCCATGCACGGTTGGCGTGTGCGGCGCGGACGGCAATTGCACCGCGGTACCCGCCAACGAGGGCGCAGTTTGCCCCGTAGGCACCCCCAACCCCTGTGTCCCCAACGGCTTGTGCGAGATGGGCAGTTGCGCGCCCGTCGAGGCCCCGGACGGCACCGCCTGCGATGATGCCTTGTTTTGCACTACGGGGGACGCCTGTCTGGCTGGCGTGTGCGTCGGCGGCAGCCCCTATGTTTGCGCGGGGCTGGGCGAGTGCTTCGTCGGTGTCTGCGACGAGGTGCTGAATACATGCGGTTACGCCCCGGGCAACGATGGCAGTTCGTGCGACGACGGCAACGTGTGCACGGCAGGCTCCGTGTGCAGCGGAGGCGCGTGCCTGGGTGGCAGTCCAGCCAACGACGGCGGGGCCTGCGACGACGGCGTCTCGTGCACCTCGGCCACCACCTGTTCGTCCGGCATCTGCCAGGGTGGCATGGGCCCCACGGTCTACTTCGCGGACACCTTCGCCGACACCTCCAAGGGCTGGACGTTGGGCCCCGAATGGGAGATCGGCTCGGCCCAAGCGTCGGCCGGGGGTGTGGGTGGCGACGACCCGGACACCGATCACACGCCCACGGCGGACAACGGCGTGGCGGGCGTCGTCCTCGGCGGTCTGGAGTCCACTGCCCTTCATGGCATGTATTACCTGGAGAGCCCGAACATCGACACCTCGGGAGCCGCAGGTCCGGTCATCCTGTCGTTTTTCCGCTGGCTGACGAGCGACTACACGCCCTACATGACCAACGAGATCGCCGTTTACAACGGGACGCAGTGGGTCGTCCTCTGGGTCAGCGGCGGCCCCCCGCAAATCATCGACACGAGCTGGACCTACATCGAGCACGACCTGACCGCTTACAAGAACGCCGCGATGCGCGTGCGATTCGGCTTTTCCGTGGACAACGCCGGCGTCTTCCCCGTAGGTTCGTGGAACATCGACGACGTCCTCATCGCCAGCTCCGGCTGCCCCTGACAGGTCACGTCTGGACACCCGTCAGGACATCAGCAAGGCCCCATGACCCAACCTGAGCTCCCCGCCCCTCCGACGTCGCCCGGGGCGATTCGTCGCACCCTCGGCCTCTGGTTCTCCCTCGAAAAACGCGTCACGCGGCGCGCCTACCTGGTCACCGGCCTCTGCCTCATGGCAGCCAAGTACGTCATCGAGGGCGGTCTCATCTTCGCCGCGACCGGCAAGGTCTGGCCCATTTACGCGTTTTTTAGCCCGATTTACGCCATCCGCGCCGAAATCCTGAGCCCCGCCCCCGACTGGCTCACACTGGTCCTCGGGCTCACCACGCTGCCGTTTTTGTGGATCGGCGTGAGCATGAGCGTGCGGCGCGCGGTGACCGCCGGTATGTCGGCGTGGGTAGGCATCCTGTTTTTGGTCCCGATCGCCAACTATTTCTTGATGGTGATCTTGGCGGCCCTACCCGATCGCCGGCCCGCCGCCTGGAGCCCGGCGCCCCTCGGACCTTACCGGCGAGGTAAGATGGAAGGGCCGCCGAGCGGCGTGGAGATCGATCATCCGCTGAAGAGCGCGCTGCTCGGCGTGCTGTGCGCCGTGGGCTTCGGCCTGTCCATGTTAGCGTTCAGCGTCTACGCCCTCGATATTTACGGCTTCGCGCTGTTCTTCGTCACGCCCTTCGTGATGGGCGCCATGAGCGCCTACATCTACAACAGGCCGACCATCCAACCTCTCGGGGCCACCATGGGTGTCGCCCTGGTCAGCGTCATCCTGACCGGATCGGCCATCCTGCTCTTTGCCCTGGAAGGTCTGGTTTGTCTCTTGATGGCCTTCCCGATCGCGGGCGTGGTGGTGCTGCTCGGCGCGGTCGCCGGCCGGGCCATCGCCATGCAAGGTCCTCGCGCCTTGACGACGGGCTCGCTAGCCTTGTTGGCGGCGGCGCCGGGTGCCGCGGGTGTAGAAGCCGCCAGCGAGCCGCCCCTCTACGAGGTAGCCACGACCATCGAAGTCGCCGCGCCCCCCGAGGTCGTCTGGAATCACGTGATTGGTTTCTCCGAGCTCGATCCGCCCTCCGAGTGGGTGTTCGCCACGGGCATCGCCTACCCCATGCGAGCGACCATTCAGGGTGCGGGCGTGGGCGCGGTCAGGCACTGCGAGTTCTCCACCGGGCCCTTCGTCGAGCCGATCACCGTGTGGGACGCACCCCAGCGCCTGGCGTTCGACGTCGCGGCGCAGCCACCTTCCATGCGCGAATGGAGCCCTTTCCAAGGCGTAGCGCCACCCCACCTGGAGAGCGCGATCCTGTCGAAGCGCGGTGAGTTCCGGCTCATTGCCCTGGAAAACGGTCACACGCGCTTGGAAGGTAGCACCTGGTACACGCTCTCGATGTACCCTAGTTTGTACTGGAAGAACCTGTCCGACTCGCTCTTGCACATGATCCACAGCCGCGTATTGCGGCATGTCAAGGCGCTGTCCGAAGCGGACCAGACGCGCTAGAACGCGGGCGCCGCCGCCGAAGGCGACGCCGGCAAGACGCGCATGCCGTCCGCGCGGTACACATCCAGGCCCACACAGCGCCCTGCTTCGTCTGCCAACGCCAACACGCGCGGCGTGGCATCGGTTTGCGATGTCTCAGACAACCAGCGCATGACGCGCAGCTTGTCGTTCACGCAGGCGGAGCGGACCGCGTCGCGCTCGTTGAGCGCGCGGCGGAGCTCGGCCTCGGTACGGCAAATGGCGTCGTCGGTCGGGACGCGTCCGGCGCAGCTCACCTCGCCGCCGTCGGCGCCCGGTTGGAAGGCCGCTCCACCTTCTACGACGACCTTCGCCGTGAGCCCCGACGAGGCTTCCTTGTCGCGCGCGATGGTCACGACGACGCGGGTGGCCCCCTTGCTCAAGTAGATGGGTTGCGTAACGTGCAGGACGGTCTTGCCCTCGGGCCCGCCGGGACAGGCCGCCGACGCGGCCACGCCTACCACGTGGTTGCCGGGCCCCAAGAGCAAGCGATCGAGGACCACCGCCTCCTCCCCCGGCGGAGCGACCGTGACGCGCGCGGTCGGCTGCTCGTCGATGAGCACGTTCGCGAAGGCGAGCGCGCACGGCTCTTCCACGGCGTTCTGAAGCAAGATGGGCGTCTCGTGGACCCCCCCCGGGGCCGGCGCGGCGCCCGCGCAACCGACGACGACCAGGGCAAAAGGCGCGAAAATCCAGCTCAACGTGCGTGTCACGGGCCTTTGGTTGCACACCTCGCGCCGACGATTCACCTCGTCGCGTAGGCTGCCTCCTTTTTCATGGAAGGGCCCGAAGAGCACCGCCCGAAAAAAAATCACGAAGCCGCGCAACTGGCGCCGGGAGCGGTCGATAGACCGTCATGAGCAGAAAAACTCTCTCGATCCTAGTCGCCGCGACCACCAGCCTTCTCTCCGCCTGTACGGCCGAGGTCGCATGGAGCCCACCGTCCTCTTCTCCCGAGGAGGCCCTCACCTTGCCACCAACGATCCCCGTAGCGGCGCCCACCGCCGAGCCCTCACAGGACGTCGTCGCCTTCGCAACGGAGGGCGACCTCGTCATCTTTGACCCGGTGACAGGCGATATCAAGGCACGTTCGGGGCCGATCCATGACAGTCGACCGGTCGACGTCGCGTTCGATCCTTGGTCTTCAAAGCTTACCGTCTACCACGCGTACGAAGACGCCTGGGGGACCGTTCTTTCTTACCCTTTGCGCGAAGATGGAACCCTGGCGGACCCGGAGAGCCTGGGCGACGTGGGAGGTGACGCGCGCCTGCTCGCGACACCCTATGGCACGCTGCTGTTTCATCGCGAAGACGACGAGGACTGGACGCTCCTCGATGGCACTGCCTCGGCGCACAACGTGGTGGCGGAGCCGAGCCCGATGGCGGCCTTCCTGGACCCCAAGGGTCGAGTCCACGGACTGACCTGTAAAGACGACGAGGGCCTCTCGGTGCGGAGCGTCATCGTCGATGAAGCAGGTTTTGGCGAGGTCACGACATCGCTGTTGGGCCGCCCCTGCACCTCCGCGTGGCTGTACGACGACACCCTCTTCGAAGTCGACGATGGCAAGCTGGTCGTGCGTTCCCTAAGCGATCTGGCGCTCCCCGGCCGCGCCACCTTCGACATCGAGACGAGCGCCATCGTCGCGGGCGCCTCGGCTCCGGGGCTCTATGTCCTTTTGGTGAACGCGCCCCCACGCGCCCTGCTCTTCACGGCAACCGAGACTGGCGTCGCGCTCACATCGAGCGCGACGCTGCCGGATGTCGCTTGGGACACGAAGCTCTTCACGCGCAACGCAATCATCGCAAAACAGCGTGTTTTTGCGGCGACCATGAAGGGCGTCATGGCCTTTGACATCACCTCCGAAGACGGCGTCCCCACGCTGGTCCCGGACAACGAATTCGCTGGAAAACACCTGCGCGGACCCCTCGAGCACCTTTAGGAGCAGCCATGAATGACACATTGAGCGTACGAATCTTCACCCGAGAGACGCAAACCCCGCGTACTCTCGCGCAGTATGCGCCATCTTCGCAGCCCCATCCTGTCGCTCCTGATGTTCGCAGCGCCCCTCCTCGCCTGCGGAAGAGACCCAGCGAGCTCCGGGGCGCAAACCGCCGCGTCAACCACATCAACGTCGACGAGTGGGACGACCTCGACCACGACGACCTCCGGCGGCGGCGAAGGTGGTGAGAGCCCCACCGGGCAAGGTGGCGCGGGCGGCGGTGGCGGGCAGGGCGGCAGCGGTGGACAGGGCGGCAGCGGCGGTCAAGGGGGAGAGCAGGGTACGGGCGGTCAGGGTGGCGGCGACGTCTGCGCGGGCTCACCGGTCGCCGAAATCACGGCCGTTGGACTGACCAACATCCTGTTGCTCCAAGGCATGGTGGTAACACCCGATCAGGCATTTCAGGGCGAGGTGCTCGTCGTCAACGATCTCATCGCCTGTGTCGGGGCCACCTGCGCGGGCGACCCCTCCGCCCCCAGCGCCACCGTCATCGACACCCACGGCATCATCATGCCTGGCATGATCGACACCCACAATCATATTCAGTTCGACATCTTCGACGAGGACGACTGGAGCCCCAAGAAGGCCTACGACAACCACAACCAGTGGACGGCGGAGGACCAATACACGGCGATGGTCGACGCCAAACAGTGCCTGAACGGCGAGGCCGTCTGCCCCAACGATCTACCCAAGCTGGCCCTCGGCTGCGAGCTCGTCAAATATGGAGAAATCAAGGGCCTGATCGCCGGGACCACGGCCATCGTCGGCGCCGCCAGCCCCGCCAACAAGACTTGCTACGAGTCCGTCGTGCGCACCATCGACCAAGGCCCGAACGACCTGGCGGACGACAAGGTCCAGGTCGCCACCCTGGAGCCGTCGAGCGGCGCGACGCTCAATGCGGTGTGCACCAACATCCAGAGCGACAAGACCGACGCCTACCTCCCGCACATCGGCGAGGGCAAACCAGGCAACGCTACGGCCCTGACCGAGTTCGCGAAGCTCCACGATCTGACCTCCGACCCGACGCCCGGCGTCGGCTGTCTGTACACCGACGAGACCGCCATCGTCCACGGCACCTCGTTCGGTGACACCGAGTTCATGACCATGGCGGCAAACCTTATGGACCTCGTGTGGTCGCCGCGCTCCAACGTATTTTTGTACGGCGCCGGCAGCGACTTCAATCAGACGACCGACATCGGCACCGCCCTCAGCTACGGCATCAACGTGGCCCTCGGTTGCGACTGGTCGATGGGCGGCAGCCCCAATCTGCTCGAAGAGATGCGCTTTGCGGACACCGTGGACGAGGCCCGCTGGCAGACGTTGAGCACCCACGATCTCGTCGACATGACCACCAAGAACGCCGCCAAGGTCCTCGCGCTGGATGGTCAGCTCGGCTCCCTGGAGGTCGGCAAGAAGGCCGATATCACGGTTATTTTTGGCGACACCCAGAACCCTTACGATGCGATCTTCTCAGCCACCCCGCGCGAGGTCAGACTGGTGATGATCGACGGCATCCCCCGCTACGGGGACATCGAGCTGATCTCCCTCGGGCCCGTAGTCCCCGGCTGCGAGACCATCGACATCTGCTGCCGCAGCAAGTTCATGTGCATCGCGGAGACTGGAAACAACGGGATCGACCAGACCTTCACGGAGATCCAACAGGCCCTCACCGACGGTCTCGCGCTGATCGACGCCGCCGGAAAGACGTACGGCTCGCCCCCCGTGCACTATGACTTCGTGCCCCTGACGCCCATCGTCAAGTGCGGGCCCTAGCCTGAGGCCGAGCGCCCCGCGCCTCGCGTCTCCTGCAAACCACCTACCCAAGCCGCTCCAACACCAGCGCCGTTTGCTCGGGGCTCCGCTCCACGAGCTCGCGCAGCTTCTTGCCCTCGAAAAAGACCACGGTCGCCCCCGGCTCGGCCACGACCGCGCGGTTGGCGGCGATCTGATGCAAGGTGTCTCGGACACCGACGAACTCGTCGACGCCCAGTTGGCTAGACGGCGCGCTGTCCACCTCCCACCCTTCGTGGAGCGACAGCTTGCCGCGGGCAACCAGGCAGGCCACCGCCGGGACCTCGCCGGGCGGAATCAACACCGTCCGCTCGTCGAAGGTCTGAATGCTCTGGAGACATTGCAGCATTTCGTTGCGCACCTCGGCGTCGAGCTGCCCGACGAAGGCATGGGCGGAGAAGAACGAGTCGAGCCCGTGGATGGTCCGCGTCTCGGCGATTTTTGCCCGCAACTGCGGCACGTCGCGCATCACGCCACGCATCACGTCGGCCTCGATGCGCCAGACCTCGGTCAGGTGCTCGGCGCGCAGGGTCGCCGTGCAACGCGGGTCCACATCCACGAGCACGCTCGACTCTCCCAACAACCACCCTGGAGAGCAACACCTCACGAAGCGCCAAGCGGGCTTCTCGTGGGCGACGGTCAGGATGCCGCTCTTGATGACGAAGAGCGCCGTCGAGGGCTCGCCTTCCGTCGTCAAGACCTCGTTCGGCGCCAACATCGTGAGCCGCGCGTGATCTTCGAGCAGGCGCCGATGTTCCCGCGGGACGAGGGACAAAACCGGGGCTTCGAACAGCGACTCGAGGGGGCGCAGACGGGCCCGACAGCGGTGCAAGAGGGGGCGAATGGGTAGATCGACGAAGCCCGCCTCCCCGGCGATGGCGAAGGCCACCGCCGCCGACCGCTCCAACATCGGCATGTCGAACCTATCCGCGAGCTCGTGCGCGGCGGCATCGATGTACGCGAGGGCGAGGCGGGTCTCCCCAAGGCGCCGCTCCACTTCGGCCATCATCATCAGGACACGGCCGCGACGCTCGGCGTCGCTCAAGAGGGGCGGCAATAGCCGACGAGCTTCGAGCAACGATGGGTTGTCCGTCCTTTGCAGGAGCGCATGGAGCCTGCGCGAGGACGCCTCTTGAGCGGACTCCGGCGCCCCTGGCTCCCTGGGCTCGTCGGCAAAGAGCAGCTCCGCTTCGGTCAGCTCACCGATGGTGAGCTGACCCCGGGACGAGCGCGGCGCCCGCCGCAGCGCGGCGATCACGTCGTCTACCTGGAGCACCGGCGACAGGACTCCGGTCTCGTCCACGTCGACGTACGCGATGAGGATCTCACCCTCTTCGGACGACACCGCGACGACCGGTACCGACCAAGTCGCGCCGGCCGGTCGACGTCGCCGCTCGGGTGTCCGCGTCTCCAGAAGCACACCGAAGGTGTCATGGAGATAGTGGGCCACGGCGGCGGCGGCAAGCTCGGGTGTCATGCCCCGCGAGCGTAGACAGGAAGGAAGGTGACCGCAACGGAGAAGGCCCGCGATCGGGGCGCGCAAGGGTCTATCGCGCAGGTGGCGCGGGCGCCTCGCGGTAGGCGCGGATGCCGTCCAACAGCGCCTCGTCCATGCCAGCTCGCAGGCGGTCCGCGTCGTTCATGGGGTCCCCGCGCAAGACCCAAGGCGAGAGCGGTGGGGGCAGTTGGGCGACCCATGACGGATAGTCCAGGACGCCAACGAAGTGCTTGAACCAGGTCACCCCGAAGCGCACATGGGGAACCTCCTCCCTGCCGACCTGTTCCTCGATGCGCGCCGCTTCTTCGTCGCCTACCTCCCGCAGACGGGCCGTGAAGCGCATGGCATGATCCAGGTTGGCGGCCTCCAGTCCGAGCCCCATGACGGCCACGAAGCTCGCCGGAGTGGGAGCCCCGGGCACCCGTCGCCAGAACCAGTCGCGCACAGGAAAATCGCCGAAATCGACGCCCAAACGCCGCATGTGCGTCAGGTACATGTTCATGTGCCGAACCTCGTCGAGGCAGAGTCGGATAAGGCCCATGCGGAAGGCCGACGGCGTGTCAGGAAATGCCAGGAGCGCCCACGCAAACAGCTCTGCTGCCTGCAGCTCGTGGTGCAAGAAGGTGTGAAAAATCTCCGCGCGTCGCCGCGGCTCGCGCAAAGCTCCACCCTTGGGAGCCTTGGGCGCGCGCTCCACCACGACGAGCTGGCGCGGGCGACCAGGCGCGACGATTCGCCTCGAAATAGCGCCCTCTTCGAATGCGTCCGGAGGACTTGGAGGACGGAGCTTGTGCTCTAGCTCGGTCGCAAGAACGTAGTCCCAGGCCCACCGCTCTATCGTGCCTAGGGCGGGAGGGGTCAGACCTTGGGCGTCCATCCGAAGCGCTCGACGACCAGGCGGTTTTTCTCCAACCACTCAGCCAATTGCGCCTTTGTGGTGCGGTAAGCGGCCTCCAACATGGCCCTGCGCGCGATGAGATTGGCAGGGTTGTTCAAGAACAGGAGGGCGTCGGCGGGCTCGGGCTCCACCACCAGGACATCGATGGATTGCGTCGCGCGGGCGTGCAAAACCTCCTGCTTCAGACGCGCGTGGGCAGAAATGCGGCTGCCCTGCTGGAACACGCCGATCAGACCTTTGTCGCGGATGCTGCCCCCGTGACCATGCCCCGTGGGGACCGCGCTGCCTTCCACCGCGATGGGCACCAAGGGGTTGACCACGATGGCCAGGGAGGCACCTTCCTTCGCTGCGTCGTCCAGGTGGGCGACGGCGCCCAGACCGCCATTGACGTAGTGCCGTCCGCCGATGCGCACAGGCGCAAAGAACAGCGGCATGGCAAGGGAGGCGGCGCACGCCAGGGAGACCGGGACGACGTCGTTTCCAGGTGCGCCGAACATGACCTCGGCACCGGTGTCGACGTCGTGGGTGGAGATGCGCAGGGGTCGTTGCAGCGACCGGAAAGAGTTGGGAATGCCGCGGCGCAGGAAGAACTCGGCCAAAAAACGCTCGTAGCGATCGAGCGCGAAGAGCCCTGCCGGCAGGGTGTCGCTGAAGCGCTCGGTCTGCTCCCAAATCAACAGGTGGACAGGGGTCGGCGCCGTCTCGTCGCCTCGGGGCTTCCCACGCCGCAGGGCCTTACCGAGAGCACGCCACATCATGCCCACCGCGTGTTGCCACTCGGCCGGATCGGCATGGAAGACGTGGCCCTGTTCGATGGGGAAGAAATTGTCGACCGGGTCGAGGAGCGCGCGATAGAGCCTGTCCACGGCGATGCCGCCCGCCAACGCGGCGCCCACCGAGGCCCCCGTGGAGTGGCCCAAATAGACCGCAAAACCATGGGCATCGAGCCCGGCGATGCCGTCTTCCAGCGCGGCGAGCGCGCCGATTTGGTACATCGCGCCGGTCAGACCACCCCCGGGCAGACAAAGGGCCACACGCGGCTTGTCCGGGCGCTCGCTCGACCTACTGTCGGTCATCGTTGTCCTCCGCCTGCGCCCTTTGCGCGCGTTCGGTCTTCATGAGCAGAAAGCCGCCAAGAACGAGCACGAGCAAGATGGCAAGGGACACAATGAGCGTCCAGTCGGGGAGCTCGGCGTCCGAGTCATGGCCCGTCTGGGCTTCGTACACGGTGGCCGCGAAGGGCACCATGTTGAATGTCATGTGCGCGATGGCAGACGGCAAGACGCTGCCGCTCGCCCAGCGCAGAAACGCGAACAAGAAGCCCACCAACGCGATGGGTAGGAGCAGCCGTTGATCCACGTGCGCGAGGGCGAAGACGCCCCCCGAGATCCCGATCGTGGCGGCGATCGGCATGCCCCGCGAAAGCGGTTTCTGGATGGCTCCGCGGAAAAACACCTCTTCCAGGAGGGGCCCGAGGCCGACGAACGTGATCGCCATGACGACCTTGCCGGCCACGCCCGCGGCGCGGAAGCTGTCGAGCAGATGCGTGGTCGCCTCCGGCCCCGGGAAGCGCTCGTCGATCAGCGTGTAGATCGCGTTGGCGGGCAGGATCACGGCTAGGCCGGCGAAGACCGCCAGCGGGTAGAACGCGGCGTGGGTCGGTCGCAGGCCGACGAACTGCCGTATGCCAACCTCCGGCGCGTACATGCGCAAGATGACGAACAGCACGCCGAGGTAGGCGACCAATTGGCAACCGAAGAGGCCAATCGCGTCCTCCTCGGCGCCCTCGCGCAGGGCCGCGATCACCGACAGAATCCAGATGAAGGTGAAGGTCGCCGCGGCCGTCCACAGCACCGCCGCGAAGGGCGACATGGCGGTTACGCCGGGTCCCCGGGGACCGAAGGGCGAATCGTCGTCCGAGGGCTCGCGTTCGTCGGGCTCGTTCATCGCCTTACGAGGTGGGCGGGGACGCCCCGCTTCACGGCCGTATCACCGAGAAAGCGGGTGTCCGTGTCGGGGTAGTCGATGGTCGTGTGCAGACCGCGGCTCTCGCGCCGCGCCGCCGCCGACGCCACGATCAGCTCGGCCACCGTGGCAATATTACGCAGCTCGAGCAGATCGCGCGTGACGATGTGCTTCCAGTAATACTCCTGGATCTCCTCTTCGAGCATGGCAATCCGGCGGGCGGCCCGCCTGAGGCGGGTGTCCGAGCGGACGATGCCG
>CAYLJT010000051.1:0-18175 GCA_964383995.1 uncultured Polyangiaceae bacterium | reverse complement strand
CGCTCTCCTTCGCACAGGAAGCCATCCGGGTTGACCTCGAAGGTCAGGTTCTGCGTCACCGGGCCCGCCGAAACATCGATGTCGGTGACGTCGAGCCACTGGCACTCGATGCCCGCGAGGTAGGTGTCGCCCCAACCCTGCTCGATGCCTTGGTACTCGCAGCTCGAGTAGTCGGTGACCAGGGGAGTCAGCTCGTTGTTGCTGTAGCGGTCCCCGGAGAGCAGGCAGAAGGCCCGCTTCGAGCCGAGGTTCGGATCGTTTCCATAGAGGAAGCTGCCGTAGTGGTTGAAGTGCAGGTGCTCGTGGCAGTCGCTGAACTCGAAGACGTTGTGCAGCTCGTTGAGGGACGTCTCTCCCGAGAGGTAATAGTCGACGTCGCCGATGTGCACCGCGGATCCGCCGAGGTTTTGCACGGCCGCTTCGAACTGCAACAGCCGCCGCCAACCCGTACCCCCCACGCAGCCCTCGGCGACGGCGCACGAGTTCTCGTCGATGTAGCGGTAGATCAGCCGGTTGGTCTCGAGGTCACCCTGCCGCACGATGAGGTCGGGGCGGACCGGGTTCGTGATCGTGCCGACGCGGAACTTCTGGGCGATGCCCGGGGCGTAGCCGACGCGCTTGAACGAGAGGGTGATGGGCAGGGCGCCGATCTCGTCGTCGATGGCGTCGACGCAGGAGCGGTCGACCAGCGTGTCGAGGGTGTGGCAGAGCAGGGTCTCTTCGGTCTCGACGCCGCACGAGTCGTCGAAGAAGTTGCCGATGTTCTCGGCGTCGACGCTGTTCGGAGGGAAGTCGACCTCGTCGGCGCAGGCGTAGCCGGTGCGCTGGAACAAGAGGTCGGGATCGACCGGGAGCACGAAGCTCTCTTCTGTCTCGCCACCGATGGTGGCCAGAGCGGGGTCAGCCTGCGCGGGGGAGGCTTCGTCCGAGACAAGGTAGGACTTGAAGTGGTAGGGGACGACGACGAGGTCGTGTCCGTTGACCGTGGCGCGGGTGGGGGACCCGCCGAGCACGACCTTGCGCGCCTCTTTCGGGGGCAGCGGCAGTTGCCGTTTGCCTTCTTCTGGCGCGTAGAAGAAGTGCCTATACACCAGGCGGTATTGCATGAGCGCGACCTGCCTTTGCGCGCGCTCGACCCAAAATGCAGTCGACTCGTCTTCCAGCTCTTCGGCCACCCGGTCTCGCATTTGGGGTGGAACTTCGTCGAGCAAGACCCCCACCATGCCGTCTGTACGAACCTGAATCAACGCACCTTCTGGCGGGGTCGCCTGTGCTTTCGAAGGCGCAAGGAGGACGAAACCCGCAATGACGGCGCCAAGGCCGAACAGCCGAGCGTAAAGCATGTTGCACTCCCGTGGGTCAATGGTTCTACGTACGCGGCGAAGCCCGTCTGACGCTCCAAGGAGCGCGCCGGAGCCCACTTCGGCCGCGCGAGGTTCAGCGGGTCTATACGTGGCGTCTTTCGTCCATGTGACGTGGGATGCGAAAAAGGTTGCTCGACGGCGGCTGGCGCTTTCGGTACGATCGTCCACTATGCGCGCCGCTTCCCGATGGCTCGTGGGCCTTGCGGCCCTTTGTTTCAGCACCAACGAAGCTCTCGCCCAGACGTCGAAGTTGTGGGGCGAAGCGGGTGAGCTGTGGTCCCCCGAGAGCCGCTTGCCGGACTTCTCCCACGCGGGCTACCACGACGGCGAGGCGCCGATCCCAGATGTTCCGGTGGTTACAACCGTCACCGATTTTGGTGCGGTGGGAGACGGCGTGACCGACGATACTGCGGCGTTTCTGGCCGCCATCGCGGCGACGCAAAATGGCGCCCTCCTGTTGCCCAAGGGTAGGTATTTGCTGACCGGCCAACTGCCCATCGACAAGAGCGATGTCGTCCTGCGGGGGGAAGGATCGGGGGCCGACGGCACCATCCTCTATTTTACAAAGAGCCTGACCGACATCCTGGGCGCCGCTCCGCAGTGGTCGTGGTACGGCGGGCTGATTCAGGTTCGTCCACCTTCGCCGAGCCGCACGGCCTTGACGACGATCACGGCCGCCGCGACGCGCGGCTCGACGACGGTGAGCGTGGCGGATGCGTCTGCCATCTCGGCGGGGGACAACCTGGTGATCTACTTGGTGGACGACGGCTCGGGGACGTTGGGGCAGGAGCTGCACAACAACCTCGCCGCCTCGGGCGACTGCACCTACCAAGTCCCGCTGACGCTGGAGCTCGTGGTGCGCGTCGCGGCGGTCTCAGGCAATCAGGTGACCCTGACGCAACCTCTGCGCATCGACATCGATCCGACCTGGAAGCCCGAGCTGGCGAGCTTCCAGAAGCTGACCGAGGTGGGCTTCGAGCACCTGGCGGTGGAGTTCGTGCCCACGGACTACGCGGGGCACCTCCTGGAGCCTGGCTACAACGCGATCTCGTTCAACGACGGCGTCATGGACAGTTGGGTGCGCGACGTGCGCATTCGTGACTCGGACAGCGGGATTCTGGCGGACACGCGGGTGGCCCACGTCTCGGTCCTCGGCCTGGCGCTCGAGGGACGGCGGGGGCACCACGGGCTGAACCTGTCTTTTGTCTCGGACTGGCTGGTTCAAGATTTCCACATCGACAACGACTGGATCCACGCGCTGACCCTCGATCACCGCTCGCACGGCGTGGTGTTCTCGCGGGGCGCGGGGTCCCTCGACATGGCCCTCGACCACCACCGCGACTCGCCCTTCGAGAACCTCTTCACGGAGGTCACGCCGTACAACTTCGCGAGCGGAGGAAACACCTGCGCCGGCCCCCACGCGGGCGCGCGCAACACCTATTGGAGCCTCGGGCCTTCCATGGTCGTTCCGTTGTTTTGGGGAGGCATCCAGAGCACCGTCGTCGGTCCGCTGACCGTATCCGAAAAGCTGACCGACGAGCAGGAGTGGTACGAATACCTGGCCGCGCCCGACCCGCCGAACTTGCACGAGGCCCAGCTCGCCGCGAGGCTCTGCCCCGCCGATCCGCCCAGCGCGTGTCAGCAGTACGTGTGGGATGTCGCGTCGTCGAGCTGCGTGGTCGTCGAGAAGAACACGCCGGAGTGCGGAGGCACGGGCGGCGGCCCTTCGGGAGGCGCGGGCGGAGGCGGCAACGGCAGCAGCGCCGGGGCCGGTGGAAGCGGCGCTGGCGCGACAGGCGGTGGCCAGGCGGCGGGAGGCGGCGGCAACGGCGCGGACCCCTCCGTGGACGGCGGTTGCGGCGTGGCTGGCGGGGGCGCACCTCAGGGCGCCGCCTGGCTCGTGGTGGCGGCGGCCGTCCTCGCTCACCGCAGGCGGCGCCTGGCAAGGCGCTCGGGTTGACGCGACGACTTGCGCGGCTCATCGCGGCCAGAATGTCTCGGACATGTTGACTCATGTGGCGCGTTCCCTGGGCTGCCCAGGTCGCGCTTACGGCAGAGCCCAGCCCAGCGAGCCCTCGTCGTTCAGGCCTTCGCAGGTCGGCGAGGCCGAGACCAGGTGATCGCTGCCCGCGCCCACACGACAGCGTCGCAGCTCGATGGATCCGGGTTGGGGTGACGTGTAGATATACCCAACGGGGCCCATCGGCATTTGCCCTTCACAGTCCGCCGCTTGCGTCAAGAAGTTGTGGCCGCCGACCTCGCACTCGTAGAGCAGCGCCGTCCCCGGCTCCGGATCGCGGAAGAGGTGCCACGAAGACTCGGTCGCGAAGCCTGGAGGCGCGATGCGCGAGGAGGCCCAATGGCCGCGGGCGGGGTCGTAGCTGCGCGTGAGGCGGGTGTAGGGCAGGTCTTCGAAGCCACACGATAGTTGCGGTGGATTCAGGTCGTTGCGGTTGGCCAGGGCCCAGGTTGTCCAGGCCTGTTTGGCCCCGCCGTTTTCATCGTGCAGCCCGACCCCGAGCCCGCTCGCAACTTCGACCGGGTGGTCGGTCATGCGATGGTAGATGTAGCTCTCGATGCCGGGCGTGCCGAGGACGTTCCGCAGGCTGTCGCACACGCCCTGCGCTTGGGTGCTCTCGTTCGAATTGGGAGCGATGGAGTTGACGCCGCTCTCGGTGAGCTGAATCTCCCAGGTGGACGGTGTATTCGGGAATTGTCTGCGCAGCCAGCCGGCGAGCATGCCAATGTTGCCGTACGTGATTTTCGGCCAATCGTCGGCAGAGAACGTGGGCGACAAGAGGTCGGGAGGGTAAGGATGGTAGGCGACACGCCAAGCGCGGTTGCTGACCTTGCCGGCCAGCCCGGTCAACAGCGTCTCGCCGGAAAGCAGTGGGTTGGCTGCCGCGGGCGCGTCGAAGGTCTTGCCGAAATGGTGCTCCAGGGAGACGAGCACCTTGGCGGTGGCTTGCTCGCTCATCACGGCGTCGTAGGCGGCGGTGTAGTTGTCGGCGTAGGTCTGAATCCAGGCGTTGGTGTCGCAGGGCGTGCCTTGACCGCAACCGATGTCGAACCAATCGTTGGCGTTGACCTCGTTGTGGATGACGAAATCGGCGATACGACCGTGGCCGTGCAGCCCGTCGTAGCGGCGCGCCAGCATGCCGGCGAAACGGCCGTAGTCCGCGGCGTTGACGGGCGCGCAGAAGATCTCGAAACCAGGCGCGACGGGCGAACAAGCGGCGATCCGCGCCCAGGCGGGCACACCGTAGACGATGGCGGTGACCACCAGGCCGCGCGCGGTCCAATCTTGGATGGCAAGGTCCACATTGCCGTCGATCACGAAGCAGTGGCCGTCGTACTCCTCTTCGGCGGCCGGGTCGCAGGGGGCCGCCTTGACGTTGGCCTCCCAGAAGGCCCACACCAGGTTCATGGAAACGCCACCCGTGTTGTTGCCTTCCACCTCGTCTTTGTTGGGCCAAAAATCGGGTTGCAGGCCCTTGATGCGGTAGGCCGTGCGGGTCGGGTAGGGGAGGGCTCCGCCGCCGCCGGCATCACCACCTCCACCTCCACTGCCGGAGGAGCTGCTCGTGCCGGATGACGTGGTCGACGAGGAGCTGGTGCTCGCCGTCGATCCTCCCGAGGAGCTCGATGGGTCGCCCGAGCTTGACGAAGAAGCGCTCAAGCTATCGGGGGGCGAGGAGGTGCAAGCCGCGGCAGCAATGAGCGCGAGGGAGGCGATCCCGAAGGGGGTGACGCTGGGGCGCAGGGCGGAAGGATGGCTCACAAGAGCAAGACCTCGCGGGGATGTCTCGGACTAACGTGCGGGCAGCTGGACCGGCTCCCTCCTGGGAGGCGGCGCGTTTCTTTGTAGCGTGTCGCGGATGGCAAGGAGCCTGGCCTGCGCCTCGGGGGAGGCTACCCATTTGGCCTCGGGCTCGGCGCTGATGGTGCCGTCGTCGGCGCCCACCACGGCGGCGTCGACCAGCGCGACCTCGCCGCTTGCAAGGCTGCTGTCGAGGTAGAGGCAGGTGCCCGCGGTTTGCGCGATGAGCTTGCCGTCGTAGCGGCACCAGCCGTTGGCGTCGCGCTCGTCGCTGGGCACCATTTTGCGGGTGATGGCGTAGGTGTCGCAGTTGAGCAGCGAGGCCGTGATCACGGTGCAATCCGCGCCTTCCGGCGGCTTGGCGCGCAGGGTCGCGACGACGCGCTTGCCCTTGGGCGAGGCGCCCTGAAAAAGGATGGTCATGTTGGATTCCATGACGGCGCAGTGCAGACCGGAGAAGCACAGACCCCCGGTCTCGGCCTTGATCAACCTTTCGGCGGTGCCGGAGCCGTTGAAGCCCCGCACGCCGACCTGGGCGCCTCCGTAGAGCTGCACGGAGAGCTCGAAGTCACCATCGAAGAGGTAGTTGTTGTCGGGGCCGCCGAGCGGGTTGACCTCGCGCATTTGCCGCGTTCCGACGGTCCCCGGCGTTCCAGGTGTGGAGGTTGGGGGCGTCTCGCTGTAGGGAGGCGCGCTTTGGACCGGTTGGGGCACGGGGCTCAGCTTGTCGTCCGAGCAGCCGACGACCAAGAGCAACCCGGCAAGACCCATACGAAAGAGGGGGTGGAAGTGGCTCATTTCAGGTTCGCCCGCAGCCAGGTCAGGGCCGCCTCGAAGATGGTGTCTTTGCCAGCCATCAGATCGGACTGTTTTTGGGCGACGATTTCGTCCGGTAGGACGCCGACGCCGATTTGGGTGGAGCCGTCTTTCAGGATCATGTCGCCCGACGCGATCTGGAGGCTTATCGTTGTCCAGTAGTCGAAGTTGATGAAGGTAGAGAACGCCCCGGCGGTGCCGTGGGGGCCGAAGATGCGCACGTTGGGCGCGCCTTTCATGCCCAGCGGCATGAAGTCGCTGGCGGACCCGTCGCGGTGAAGCAAGAGCGCTACGGGCAGGGTCGGATCGTAGCCGGAGCCTCCGATCGCGTAGGGGCTGGACGATTTGGACTGGCTGTACAGCGCGGCGCCCTCGGCGAGGTCGGCGGGGCCGTCCCAGTTGCCGAAGGGCGTGGGCATGCGCACGACGCCGACCACCTCGGGGGGGCGGACGAACGAGGTGACCAAGGTGGGGGTGTCGAGGGTCCCGCCGTTACCCGCCCGGTGGTCGAGGATGACGCCCCGTGCGTTGACCTTCCAATCGGCGATGGCGTTGGCGATGGCAGAGTTCACGCTGCCGTTGGGGTCGCCGCCGCCGTACAGAGTGTCCCAAATCATGCCGTAGATGGCCTCTTCGGGCGTGGTGTTCAGCACCGAGCCGACGAAGATGTTGGAGTTGATCGCGTGGGTGCTCGGGTTGGGGGCGGCCGCCGGATCGAGGTTGTAGACCGGTCGGTTGTCGCAGCGCGTGCCTTGTCCGGTGGTCTCGGGCAGATCGGCGATGGCGATGGTCTCGGGGGTGGTGCTGCAGGTGCCCGTGGCCGCGTCGCAGCGCAGGATGGTGAAGGTGGTCGCGTAGCGCAGGATGTTGGAGTTGCCGCCGCCGCCCAGGCTCTCCACGAGGTCGGCGTAGATGGTAGGATCGGTGGCCACGTGGTAGCCCCAATCCTTGCCAAGCAGGGTTTGGGCCCAGGCGATGGGGTGCAAACCATCCACGGCGAGCAGCCTGTCGCCCGGCTTCAGGCCCACCGGGTTGTTGGCGCCGACGTGGGAGACCAGGATGTCGGCGTAGACCGGGTCGGGTGGCCAGGCGCCGTGGGAGACGTCGGCGACGCCTTCGATGAAGCAGGCGTTGATGCGGCGGGTCGAGCCGTTGATGGGGGCGGGACCGCCGCCGGGGGAGGTGTGCCAGTCGTGCAGCTCGCCGATGGCGCGGGCCCAGGTGTTCCAGAACGAGAACGCGCTGTCTGCCCCGCGCATGGAGTCGATGGAGGTGAGGGCCTTGTCGAGGTAATATGTCCGAGACAACTTACCCCCGTAGAACATGCGCACCTTGGCCGCCAGCGAGTCGACCATGGCCTCTTTGAGGGCGCCCCGGGGCAGGGGAGGGACGCCGAAGCGGCCGATGACACACTGACCGTCGATGCACACACCTTCCTTGGAGCAGGTGGGATCTTGCAGGCCGTTGCAGGTGCGCGGGGCTTCGTAGCTGCCGGCGCGCACGACCTCGATGGCGTCGACGTCCACCCCGTCCAGGTCGGCGAAGCCCACGAGCTTGATGTAGGCTACCTTGAGGTTGGCGCCGTCGACGGGCATCTCGTTGGAGGCCAGCTCGACCCAACCGTCGGACGTCGTGCGACCGGTGGGGGCCATGCGCGCCGAGGTCAGGGGCAGGCCGGATTCGTCGCTGGGCAGGGCCACGAACGAAGCGACGACGCTCCCGTGGCGAATCCAGACGCTGGCACGGTAAGAGTCCTGGACGGCAGGAAGGGACACCACGAAGCGCTCGCCGCACTGCAAGGGTGTGACGATGCGCGCGTAGGCAGCTCCTTCGAGGGCCGTGTCGGAGCTTACCAGGGTGTACTCGGGGTCGAGACAGGCGACATCGGCGTCGTCTGGAACGTAGCGCTCGGGCTCCGCCGCGAAGCCTTGGGTGGCGATGGATTCCGGGGCAAAGAGGTAGCTGCCGCTCGGATCGAGCTCGCCGGCGCGGGATGACTGCGCGGTGGCGAAGAGGGCGGCGGCCAGGAGCAGAGGGCTTTTGCGCACCCGCCTGGCATAGTGCATGGGACTTGAGATTTCGAGACGGAAACGCGCGTTTTCGTCAAAGCGCCGCGCTTTTTGCGCCGGGCTGAGGGTCGTGGGAGCCGGTTGACGAAGGGCCTTGCTTTCCCGTAGCGTAGATAACCTGTGCCACGTGCGGGCAAGGTCGCCGAAGTTGGCGAGCGCGCCCCGCGCTGCCGCTAGCCCCCATGGTCGAGGAAGAGCCCACCACGCAGGAAAACGCGGCTATCGATGCGGCCCTCGGGGCCACCTTGGATGCGCCGACGATGCCGGCGTCGTCGCGCGGCGAGCTGCTGGGCGCGACGTTCGCGTTGACCCTGCCCATCGTCGACCGCGCCTGTTACGAGATCGGTCGCGTGGTGGCGGAAGGGGGGATCGGGCGTATCGTCGCGGCGCGCGACCTGCGCCTCGATCGCGCCGTCGCCATCAAGGAGCTTCAGGACGCCCGGCCGGAAAACGTCGCGCGTTTCGTGCGCGAGGTCGAGATCACGGCGCGCCTGCAACACCCGGCCGTGATTCCCATTTACGAGGCCGGCCGTTGGCCCACGGGCGAGCCCTTCTTCGCCATGAGGCTGGTGTACGGTCGCTCCTTCGCGGAGGTCCTCAAGGAGGCCCGGGGTCTGGAGGAGCGCCTCGGCCTGTTGCGGCATGTGATCGTTGCTTCGGAGGCCGTTGCCTACGCCCACAGCCGAGGCATCGTTCATCGCGACCTGAAGCCTGCGAACATCCTGGTCGGTCCCTTCGGTGAGACGGTGGTGATCGACTGGGGTCTTGCCAAGGACACCCGCATCTCCACAGTGGCTGAGCTTATCGCGCCACGGCAAGAGCTGACCGCGTTCGGAGCGGTGCTCGGCACGCCCAACTACATGCCACCGGAGCAGGCCCTCGGGGAGCCCGCGGACGAACGCTCGGACGTCTACTCGATCGGGGTCATTTTGTATCACCTCCTGTCCGGTGTCTTACCGTACAGCGGCGCCAAGGCCGGGGATGTGCTGCTGCTCGTGGCGACCGAGGCGCCGCCCCCGCTTCAATCGCGCGCGGACGGCATTCCTCCTGAGCTTTCTGCCATCGTCGACAAGGCCATGGCAAGGCAGCCCGACGACCGCTATCCCTCGGCGGACGAGCTGGTTCGCGCGCTCAAAGGCTTCGAAGACGCGCGGGTATTTGGGGGTCGACCGTCACCTCCGAAGGTAGGTGCCAAGGCCCCCGAGGTGGCGCCGCTGGCGACGCCCTTGCCAACGCCGTCGCCCGTCGAGCCGTCCGTGATCCAGCCGCTCCCCGATCTGGACGAGAGCGAGCTGTTCGAGCGGTTCGTACGGCGTTACCGTTGGCCGCTGTTGGGCGGTGGGCTCGTGGCCTTGCTGCTCGCGGTGTCCATCGGGTTCGTCTCCCAGCGTCTGATCGCCGACAAAGAGCAGGCAGAAAACGCCGCGCGCGCGGCCCTCACCGAGGCGCAGCGTACCGAGCAGCACAACGACGAACTGGCCTTGACGGTCGCGCGCGACCACCTCGCCGACAACCCGGGTCAGGCCGTCGCCTGGTTGAAGACCTTGTCGAGCGGGACGGCGCAGCTCGAAGGCGCGCGGACCCTCGCCGCCCAAGCCCGCGCGGCCGGCATCTCCAGGGTGTGGGCGGGGCACGCGGCGGCCGTCAGCGACGTCGCGCTCTCCCCCGATGGCAAGCTCGTGGCCAGCGCCTCCCTCGACAAAACGCTGCGGCTCTGGGATGTCCAGTCGGGCGAGGCGCGGGCGCTCGCGGGGCACACCGACGAGGCGTGGGGTGTAACGTTCTCACCCGACGGCGCGCGCATCGTCTCGCGTGGGAAGGATCTTACCATCCGTGTCTGGGACAGCCAGGGCGCGATGTCGCAGGTGCTCTCCGGTCACCTGGGCAAGATCACCAAGGTCGTGGTCGCGCCCGACGGCGCGAGCCTGGCGAGCGTGGGTCATGGGGATGGGGTGCGCCTGTGGGACCTCGCCACCGGCGAGGGCAGCGTCGTCGCGTCGGCCGACGAGCGTGATGCCGACGTGGCGTTCTCCGCGGACGGCGCGCGCCTCCTCGTGGTGAGCCGCGGGAAGGTCTCGATCTTCGAGCGCAAAACAGGGAAGAAGACCGCCCTTCTTGGCCAGAAGGGGGCCGTGGTTCGTGCTGCCTTCTCCCCCGACGGGAAGAAGATCGTCGCCCTTGGAAAGGATGGCAAGCTCGACGTATGGAAGGACGCGAAGCGCCCGCCCAGCCGCTTCGCGGGCGCCCCGGCGGAGCCGCCCTGGCTGCTCGCCCTACCCGCCAGCGACGCCATGATCACGACGGGCGCCGAGGGATCGATCCTGCTGCTCGATCTGACCCTCGGGAAGGTGAGCGAGCTCGGCGCGAGCGCCGGGCCGGTTCGGGCGCTGGCGCCGTCTCCCGATGGCAGGTTCTTGGCGGCTGCGGGCGACGATGGGGCGGTCTATGTCTGGGACATCGCCGAGCGCGCGCGGCGTGTCCTGCGCGGCTTCGATGGCAAGGTGACGGCCCTCGCGTTCTCGCGCGACGGGCGTCGCCTGGTGGCGGCGAGCACCGACCGCACGATCCGCTCGTGGACCTTCGAGGGGCCGCGGCTCGTTGGCAAGGGACCGGAGGGTCAAGGCGATCCGAACATGGACGACGTGCCGAAGGAAGAGGGAGCCTTCCGTGAGTGGCTGCGCGGCCTGACCCCCGAGACGGTGCAACAGGGGGGAGCCGCTCCCTCGCCCTGACCCCCGACGTTCTCGTTGCTTGGGCCAAGAAATGAAGCCTGCGTCGAGCGGACGCTGATGGCAAGGTGACACGCTCGCTGCTTTTTTGGCCCCGCGGCGAGAGCGCTGCCTACGATCACCTTGAACAAAGCTCCTCGGCCTCGCGGCGTCGGTGCTCTTCCGACGTCTGGGCAGAGTTGCGCGAAGTAGGAGGTTCGAATGAAACCGAGATCGGTCGAGCGTCGGCGCGGACGGCGCGCCCAGGTGGACCTCACGGCGTCCGCGCACGTGGACGGTTTTTGGCATGACGGTCGGGCCGTCGATCTGTCTACCTCGGGGCTGGTGTTGCAACGAGCGGGCAGCCTCGCCGCGCGGAAATTGCCCGAAATTGTGGCCCTGTCCGTGAAAATGCCGGATGGGCGTTCGGTGCGCGCGCGGGCCCGCCCGATCTGGAATGAGGAGCAGCTCGCCGGGCTGCGCTTCGTGTCGGTGAGCGACGTGGATCGCATTCGCATCGCCGAGTACCTCGACGTGCTGGAGCAGAGCGGTAAGACGCTGCACTGACCTTCCTTCCCCCTTGTCAAGATGCCGATGACCGCCTCCCCCGCCTACGCCACCGCCCTGATTACCGGCGCGTCCTCCGGAATCGGGGCTGCGCTTGCCACACGGCTCGCCGCGCGCGGTGTCCACGTCGTCGTGGCCGCGCGGCGCCGCGCGCTGCTCGACGAGCTGACCTCCACCATCGTCGCGCAAGGCGGGCGCGCCACGGCCCTCGAGCTCGACGTCAGCCAGACCGCCGAGGTGGTCTCGACCTTGACGCGCCTCGACGACGAGCTGGGCGGGATCGACCTCGTGATCGCCAACGCGGGAGTGGGCCTGAACCGCGATGCCAAGGAGCTGACCTGGAAGGACGTGGAGCCCGTGCTGCTGGTGAACGTATTGGGGGCCTTGGCCACGTTGTCGGCGCTCCTACCGCGCATGGTGGCGCGGCGCGCGGGGCATTTGGTCGGGGTCTCGTCGCTCGCCCAATACCGCGCGCTGCCCACGAGCGCCGCGTACAGCGCCTCGAAGGCGGCGGTGTCGACCTTCCTGGAGGGCTTGCGCGTGGACCTGCGCGGGACCGGGGTGGCCACCACGGACATCCGTCCCGGGTTCATCCAGACGCCGATCCTCATCGAAGAAGTCCGAGACAAAAGCTACGTGATGGCGCTCGATCCGGCGGCCGACATGGTGCTCGACGCCATCTTGCGGAAGGCGGAGGTCTTTGCCTTTCCCTTTGCGATGGCGCAGCTCGCCTCGTTCTCGCGCTGGCTACCCAACGCTCTGTACGACCCGTTGGTGACCGCGCTCAAGCCTTGACGGCGACCTTGGCGCGCGCCTTCTCCGCGCGAAAAAGCGCCCATTTCAGCGCTGGCGGCGACACCATGGTGGTAGCGATGACCACCACGACGACCGCGGAGTAGGTCGAGGCGTTGACCACCTTGTGCCCATCGACCACCAAGGTAAGGCCGATGTTGGCGAAGATCAGGCCCACCTCGCCGCGCGGGATCATGCCGATGCCGACGGTCAGGCGGTTCGTGGCCTTGTCGAGCACGCCCAAACCACAAACCTGTTTTCCTAAGATGGCGGCGGCGGTCAGCGCCAACGCCAGGCCGAGGACGGAAGGGTCTGCGAAGGAGCCAAGGTCGGTGTGCATGCCCATCAGCACGAAGAAGATGGGCACCAGAAAGGCGCTGATGGGCTCGATGATGTGCTCCAGCCCGTGCTCGCCGCGGTCGGTGAACTTGCGGTAGTGGACGTCTTCCAGGATCAGGCCCGCCGCGAAGGCGCCGACGATGGGCGCGAGGCCGATGAGGTTGGCGACCCAGGACAGGAAAAAGCAAAAGGACAGGCCGACCGCCAACAGCACACCGCGGGCTTGGAGGGTGGACGCCAGGCCAAAGAGACGCGGCGACACCACGACGCCGATGGCCAAGGAACCAACCAAAAAGAGCAAGGCCTTGAGCAGGATCCAACCAATGGACAGCGCGGACAGTGTGCCGCCCGACTCGTGGGCGCCGATGACACCCGTCACCACGGCCAAAATCACGAGGCCGAGCACGTCGTCGATGACCGCCGCGCCGAGGATGACGCGCGCCTCCGACGTCTGTTGCTTGTCCAGATCTTTCAGCACACGGGCCGTGATGCCCACACTGGTGGCGGTCAGGGCGGCCCCCAAGAAGGCCCACACGAAGGGCCCTTCGGCGGGCAAGAGCAGCATGCCTACCGCCCAACCAAGCCCAAACGGTGCGGCCACCCCGAGCACCGCCACGAGCAGCGAAGACCAACCCACCTTGAGCATTTGCCCAACGGTAGACTCGAGGCCCACCTCGAAGAGCAGGATCAACACGCCGATGCGCGCCAACATGTCGATGCTGGGGTCGGTTTTCAGGGCGTCCAGGTGGTGGAACCCGAGGTAGGCAAGGTTTCCAAGCAGGACACCCATCACCAGCTCGCCCAACACCGCCGGCTGCTTGAGCCGCACCGCCACGTCACCGCCCAACTTGGCGGCGAGCAACATGGCCGCGAGGCCCAGCACCACGGCGGACACCGGATCGGTGTGGCCATCTTCGGAGGCGAAGGCCTGAGGCGCGGCGAGCACGAACAGCGCCATGGGGACGGCTAGCCACAGCAGGCGCTGGGGCAGGCTGCGTCGCTTTGCGCGGACGGTGGAGGACGGCATGGGTAGACGGTTCAGGGCGCGGGGCTCTCGAACTTCAAGACGAATCGATCGCTCGTGCCGCGGCGCTCAGCGGCGGCGGAGGGGGCGTCGTTCCAGTCCCGGGTGTCGGCGGGGTTGCGCAAAAAGTCGGCCTCGGCCACCAGCTTGAAGCCCGCCCGCGTGACCTCGTCGCGCAGGGCTTGCTCCTCGATGCGATGCAAGGTTTTTGTCTCGGACAGGCCCGTCCCGGGGCGCCCGCTGTGGTCGATGACCGCGAAGATGCCGCCGGGCTTCAAGGCCTTCTTGATGTTGGCCAGCATCTTCGGGCGGTCGGTCTCCATCCAGACGGTGTCATGGTAGAAGAGCACCATGAACACGATGTCGAGGCCGGTGGCGTCGGGGGGCAGCGGGTCGTCGAACTCGCGGTCGACGCGCACCACGTTCTTCATGGCAGGCGTGGCAAGGCGGGCGCTCCAGGGTTTCTCGGCGAAGCGCTCGATGATGAACTTGTTGTTCTGACCGTACACCTTGCCGGTCGGACCGACCGCGCGGGCCAAAAGCTCGGCGGTGTAGCCGCCGCCGGCGCCCAGCTCGGCCACCTTCATGCCGGGCTGAACCCCGAAGAAGGCGAGCATTTGATCGGGGTGTCTTTGGCTGTCCATGGTGCGATCGGCCTCCGTGCGGTCGGCGGCGGCGAGCAGCGCGCGGATGGCGTCCGAGACGACGATGGGCGGCGCCGCGGGGGCACTGGCGGCCGCTTCGCTGGCAGCGGGGCTGACCTCCGAGGTCGCGCTGTTGGGCGCTGCAGGAGCCGCGGGGGTCTCGGCAGGCGGGGTCTCGGTGCAGGCCGCGAGGGTGAGGGCGAGCCCGAGGGCGGTGATGAGCCTTGTCATGCGGGGGGCCTACCCGGCGGCGGGGCGGCCGTCAAGGTGTCCCGCCACGGAGGTCCGGGTTTTTGCTGGAAAATGCGGGTTCAGTAGAGCAGGCTGCCCACGTAGGCGCTCTGCAGCGACGGAGGGCTGAGGTACAGGGGGCCACCTCCCAGGTCGACGACGGAGGTGATGTCACCGGTCAACAGCATGTGTCCGTAGGCATCGACCGCGAGGCCGTTGGGGTTGCCCGCGCCGAGCGACAAGGCCCACACGAATTCGCCCTGGCTGTCGTATTTGCCCACCGCGGCGCCCGCCGGAAGGGAGCCGCCGCCGGGGTCGTTCGGCGAGCCGCTGCCGCTGTCGAAGGCCGCGAAGAGCAGGTCGTCTTCGGGGCTGACCGCCAGACGTACCAGGTAGGTTGGACGGGCGCGGGCGAAGATGAGATCGCCCGCCGGGTCCAGCTTGGCGACGAAGCTTGCCGTGGGGAAGGGCGTCGCCACGAGGGGGCCGGCGCCGAGATCGAGCTGCTCCTCGAACGGGCCCAGGAGGACGATGTTCCCTGCGCTATCGAACATGGCGCCCTCGACGCTGGAGGTCCTGTCCAGGTTGACCCCGCTGGGTAGGCCGCGGCTCTGCAGCGGATTGCCGTTTTCGTCGAAGATCACGAAGTAGCCTTGCGTGACAGCGGCAGGCGCGCTGACCGGGCCGAGGCCGACGTCGAAGGTGCCGGCGTGCGTGCCGCCGACGATCAGCCGTTCATGGGTAGGATCCAGGGCTATCTGGTTGACCTCGTCGCGGCCCGTACCGCCGAACATGCGGCTCCAGATGTGGTTGCCGGAGGCGTCGAGCTTGACCACCGCGACGTCCAGGTCGCCTGCGGAGGTGAGGGTCGTGCCGCCGAAGTTGACGCTGCCCTGAATCTGACAACCGAGGTACACGTTCGAGGCCGCGTCGGCCACCACCACGAGGCCCATTTGCTGGGGGCTCGTGTCGCCGAAGATCTTGCCATAGATGGGCGTGCCGGAAGAGCTGAACTTGGCCACGAACACATCTTGATTTCGCGTTTGGCGCGGCCCCGTGCCGAAGTCCACGAGGCCTCGCGCGATGCCGGTGACGACCACCGAGCCGGCCGGGTCTACCGTTACGCCGTAGGCGAACTGGGGCGCGGCTCCATTGCCGAACGACTTCGCCCAAAGCGGCGCGCCGAGGGCGGTCGTCTTGATGAGGTAGGCGTCGTAGATGGTCGGGGTCAGGCTGCTCAAGGTCAGACCCGCGCCGAGGTCCAGGGTGCCTGTGAACGAGCCTGTAAAATACAGGTCGCCTTGGGCGTCCGCGGCCACCGCTTCACCCCCTTGGATATGCGCGTCATCGCCGTATTTTGCGCTGAAGACGTGGCCGCCGCAGCCACCCGTGCAGGGCGACGGACAGGCAGCGCAGGGACCGCCGCAATCGACCCCTGTCTCGCCTTGATTCTGGACACCGTCGGTGCAGGTCGGACTGACCTCTCCCAGCTTCAGCAAGAAGCCGTCGTTCGAGCCAAGGCTCGTGACCGGACCCCTGCCGAAGTCTGTTACGCCTTGAAACATGCCCGCGATGTACACCTGGGCTCGGTCGTCGGCGGCCGCAAAATAGGCGTATTGGGTGGTCGCATCACCGTAGCGATGGCTCCAGAGAAGGTCGCCTGCGGCGTCGAACTTCAGGACGAAGATGTCGCTGGAGCCGGCGCTGACCAGGGTTGCGCCGGCGAGCTGGAGCGTGCCGCTGAAGAGCCCCGCCACCACCACGTGACCTGCCCCGTCCACGGCCACGCCGCGGGCCGCGTCCTGGTTTCCAGGGCTGCCCAACTGCTTGGCCCACAGGGGCTCTCCCGTCGGCGTAAAGCGCGCCACCCAGGCGTCGTATTGGCTGGTGCTGGTGCTGAACGTCTGCCCAAATTGGATGGACCCCGCGAAGTCACCCGCGGCGACTACGTCGCCGTTGGGCGCAAACGCCGCGGCAAAGGCGTCTTGTGCGGCGCTATCGCCGCTGCGGTTGACCCACACGAGCTGTCCAGTGTTGTCGAGGACCATGACATAGGCGTCCACCGAGCCGGCGCCGTCGTTGGGCCCTGCGCCGAAGTCGACCGTGCCTGTGGCGCTGCCTGCCACGGCGAGCAGGCCGTCTTGGGAGCTGGCCACGCCGTAGGCGTAGTCGATGCCCGCGCCGCCGATGCTTTTGGCCCACACCGCTTGACCTGTGGGGTCCAGTTTGACCAGGAAAACATCGCGGTTGCCGTGGCTGGTCAGGGTGGTCGAGCCTACCGTCACGCTGTTGAAGAAGGTGCCCACGGCCACCACGTCACCGTCGTTGGCGAAGGCCACGCCGAACGCATAGTCGTCGAGGGCCGAGCCCCAGGTTTGGCTGAAGACGTGGTTTCCTTGGCTGTCGTAGCGCGCCACGACGGCGTCGTAGGTGCTTGTGGAGGCGCCCACGCGCGGACCTCCTCCGAAGTCTACGGTGCCTTGGAAGGTCCCTGCGACCGCCACGTCGCCTGCGGCGTTTACGCCGACCGCCCATGCGACGTCGAGGCCGGTGCCGCCAAACCCGCGGACCCACTCCAGGGCGCCGTCGGGCGAGCGTTTCATGATGTAGCCGTCGCGGGCGCCGGCGCTGGTCAGCGTGACCCCGCCGAAGTCGACCGTGCCTTGGTACCAACCTACTGCGTACATGTTGAGCGCGGCGTCGAGGGCCACGCCCTCGGTGCGATCGTCCAGGGTGCCTCCCCAATGCCCGACCCACAACGTGCTTCCGACACACGCGGGCGCGTCTCCGTTGCAATCTTCGTCGCCCGGCAGGGTGCAGTCTTCGGGGCTCGGAACACAGCAGGTAGGGCAGCTCGCACCACCGCAATCGATCCCTGTTTCATCGCCGTTTTGTAGGCCGTCCGAGCAGGTTGCCAGCTCGTAGCACAGGGTCAGAGAAGGTCGGTCGCTGGCGGTCGTCGACTCGCCGCTGGCGAAGCGTGCCGGGGTGCTCGTACGCAGAAGCAAGCCTTGGGGCAGGCTTGCCAAGAGGGGGGTGACATCCACCGTAACCGTGGACAGGCCGCCGCCGAAGGGTGCGGTCAGGATTTCACCGCTGGCGGTTGGCCGCGTGGCGAAGATAAGGGTGGACTCGTTCCACGTTGTGTTGAGCGCCTGCACCTGCAAGGCATCTGCACTGCCGACCAGATGGGTGAGCGAAAGGGTAGCTCGCGTGGGTGAGGCTTCGAGGGGCGCGAGGCTGAAATCGTAGGCCAGGTAAGATGCCCGACCCGCCCCGGTCTCCAGGTAGCTCGATGCGCCAAAATTGCTGGTGGGCGCAGCGCTTGCGACGTAGCTGTCGGGTAAGGAGGAGGTAGGCTCTTGCGCCGTGAAGCAGGTTTCGAGGGCGCTTTGCGTTTGACTTAGCGTTTGCTCCTGGTTGTCGCGGGCTCCCGTGCAGCTAAAGCCGAGCAGCGCGAGGAGCCCAAAGAGGGAGGTTAGAAACGCCCTTGGGCTTGGTGGGTCTTTCATGGACCCTAACGTTGGGCTTCAGGACGGACCCGTCCAGAGGGGACGGACAGGGCAGGCAAGTGGCAAACGCCCCCGAGGGGGGTGGGGGCGGAGAGCGCTCAGTACATGTGGTAGAGAACTCGCTCCCACGCCGTATCGAAGCTGACGGTCGTGCCGCAGCGGTAGCCGCTCGAGAGGTTGTTGCTGTTGGTGTGCACGCACATGCGAAGCTCGGGGCTGATCACCACGCCCGAGTCAAAGTCGCAGCTATTGCGGTTGACCGGCGCGCCGCCCGGGGCAAAGCCCCAGG
>CAYLJT010000050.1:0-18202 GCA_964383995.1 uncultured Polyangiaceae bacterium | reverse complement strand
GGCTGTCAAGGCACGACGTCCTGTGCGAATGGTGACCTCCCCGGCGTCATCCCCGATGGCCTCGGCACCATTCAGGACCAAGTTCATGATGACCTGCTGCACCTGCGCGCTGTCCGCGTCGATCAGGGGGAGACCCTCCTCGAGCAGGCGGTTCAGGCGCACCTTTTTGGGGATCGTGGCCCCGAACAGGGCCGCGAGCTCGATGATGAGCGTGTTGATGTCGAGGGGCTGGACCTTGAAGTGCCCGCGACCGGAATAGGCCAACATCTGGCGCGTCAGATCGCCCGCCCGCCGGGCGGCGGTGACCATCGCCGCGAGGGTGTGCGACGCGGGGGAACCGCGGGGGATCTGCATTTCGGCGAGGGAGGCGTTGCCGAGGATGGCGGTCAGGAGGTTGTTGAAGTCGTGGGCGATGCCGCCTGCCAGCACGCCGAGGCTTTCGAGCTTTTGGACATGGAGGAGCTGTTCGCGCATCTGCTCGCGCTCGACCTGGGCCTTGTGGCGCTCGGAGGCGTCGATGGTAAGACCGTGAATCGCCAGGGCGCCGGACGCATGCTCGGACACCACGCGGCCCGACTCTGCGAGCCAGCGCGGCCCTTGGGCGTCGTCCGCCGCCAGGAACTCGACATCGTAGCGCTCGCCGGGGTTCTTGACGGAGGCTCGCGCCAAGTGGACCCGCTCGCGCTCTTCGTGGTGGACCATCGTGTGGAAGGCGTTGGGCTCGATATTTTCGACATCGCCACAACCGAACACGGCGCGCAGGGGGCCGCGGACCCAGAGCGGATTCCAGTCGGCGTCGACGGACCAGACCACCGCGCCGACCGCTGCCACGAGCTCGTCGTAGCGTTGCCGCGCCGCTTCGGCTTGCCGCATGGCCATGACGTGCTCGGTCACCTCGAACGCGAAGGTGACGATGCCGTTGATCTGACCGGAGGCGTCGTGCGTCGCCTGGAAGGTAAGGTTCCAATAGCGCTCTTCCCGCGGACCTCCGGGGGTGCGGGGCGTATCGGCACGGCTGCCCCGGGCCACGAAGGGCTGACCGGTGGCGAAGATCCGATCGAAGATCGCCAGGTAGCCCTGCTCGACGAACTCGGGGAAGGCATCGGCGTAGGTGCGGCCGATGAGCGGTCGACCATCGGAGGAGTCGCGGAACTGGCGGTTGGCGAACACGAAGCGATGGTCGGGTCCGCGGTGGACGGCGATCACCGCGGGCGCGTCCTCGAAGATGCTCTCGAGGGTTGGCCAGATGTTCGGGGAGGGGCCGCTGTCGGACAGGCCGTTGGGAGGGGAGTCCATACGCGAGCTTTCTGGGTTGTAACCTACGACGTCCGGGACCTGTCTTCGTCTCAGGCGCTCCGACTACCCGCTGCCTAGGCCGAAGAAATTAACGACTTTGTCGAGAATACGCCGCTCTTCTTCGGCGAGGCTTCGTTTCATGGCACCTGCGTCGGCCTGCTCTTTGGCGGAGACGAGCCCGACCCGACGCTCGGCCAGGTGTCCGGCGATGTCCTTGGCGATCTCGGGTCGTTGCGCCAAGATGCGCTCGAAGGCCGATTTTTCAAGGCGATAGCAGCCAACGTCGGTGACGGCCACGACGGTTGCCGTGCGCGGGTCCCCCGTGAGCAAGCTCATCTCGCCGAAGAAGCTCGGCGCCGTCAGGGTCGCCACCTCCGTCTCCTGGCCTTCGGCGGTCACGAGGACACGCGCGCTGCCCGCCGTCAAGATGTAGAGCCAGTGGGCGACGGCGCCCTGCTTGGTCATGGTTTCGCCCCGCGCGAAGGGCGCGTAGTCGAGGTGTTGGGCGAGATCTTCCCGCTCGGCCTCGGTGAGCGGCTTCAGAAACTCCAGACACGAGAGGGCGTGCCGCCGCCGCTCCGATTCTTCCTCCGCCTTGCGGGCCTTGCGCGCCACGTCGTCGTGCTCGATGAACACGTGGGAGGCAGGGATGGCGAGGGGGATGCCCGCGCGCTGCAAGGCCACATAAATGCGCTCGCGTACGAGGGAGCTCGCGGGGTCGTCGCGGGCCAGGTCGGTCAGGAAGTACCGCACTGCGTAGTAGCCGTAGCTCTCGCGGTTTTCGCGGGCCAGATCGTAGCAGATGCAGTGGGGCTTGGGCTCGTTCGCGACGCCTTGCATGGGCGCCGCCTGGAGGGCGCGATCGACGGCCTCGATCACCTGGGTAGGGCGATAACGAAAGTCCACCTGGAAGTATACCCACATGCGGTGGGGCACATCCCGTCCCTCACGTTTGCCGAGCAGCAAGATCGTCGCGCCGAGCAGGGCCGCGTTGGGGACGATGAGCGTGTCGTAGTCGCGCGTCTCGATCACCGTGTGGCGCCAACGAATCTCACGGACCTTCCCTTGGCGACCGCTTTCGAGCTGCACCCAGTCGCCCTTGCGAATGGAGTCGTCGAGCTGCAGGGCCACGCCGCCGAGCACATTGCCCAACGTGGTCTGCAAGGACAGGGCGAGCACGGCCGTGAGCACCGCGCTTGTCGCGAGGATGCTGGAAGGGTCCACCCCGAATTTTTGCAGCCCGGCGATCAGGTACGCCATGCCAACGGCGACGTCGCTGACGATGGTGGGCAGCTCCAAGCCCATCTTGGGGAGAGCCAGGTCGAGGAACAGGAAGCCCACCATGTGGATCACGGTGAACATCGCGAACAGCTCTGCGGCGAGTGTCAGATCGTGATGCCAGGACTCGGCGTTGGGGCCCGGAAACAGGGCCAGGACATAGGCGAGCCCGAAGCAGAATGCGTAGAGCACCACCAGGATGACGCCGCGACGGAGCTGCGTCTTCTTGGTGGGCGTAAAGCGATTCACCAGGAAGCCGAGGGCAATGAGCGAGATCAGGAGCCCGAGCAGGAACCAGGGGGACGCGAGCATCGTCGCGATAGGCTAGCCGAACCCCCACAAAACGCCGACTTTCTGGCACCTTTTGCCGTCCGTCCCGCCGACCCCGGGCTACCCCTGCGCGCAGCTCCGCGTCCGCCGCGCGTCAACGCCCACGCGCATTGCAGGGCGGAGGCGAAGGCGAGGGCGTCATGCCGCGATGAAATAGCCTCGGGCGCCCTCGAAGGCTCGCGGCGACCCTCGCCAATACACGGCTTGCTATGGTTTTTTTTCGCGCGTATGCTCGCCTTTGGATGCTTTCTGCTCCAAGCGTCGACCCATGACAGCGGCCAGCACGACCTCGCAAAATGCCACCATGCTCGGCCGATATCGGCTGATCGCGGAGCTTGGCCGGGGAGGCATGGCGTCGGTCTACCTCGCGGTGCTGTCGGGTCCAGCGGGCTTCTCGAAGCTCACCGTCGTCAAAGAAATTCGACCGGATCTCGCTGAAGATCCGGATTTTCTGGCGATGTTTCTCGACGAAGCACGGCTCGCGGCGCGGCTCAGCCACCCCAACATCGTGCAGACGAACGAGGTTGGGAGCGACGGACATCGGTACTTCATCGCCATGGAGTACCTCGAAGGGCAGGCTTACAACCGGCTTTTGTCGCGCTTGCGCGAGCGTCCTCTGCCCCTCTCGGCACACCTTCAGATCCTGTGCGGCGTGCTCTCCGCCCTGCAGCACGCCCACGATTTGTGCGACTACGATGGCAAGCCCCTCGGCGTGGTCCACCGCGACGTGACGCCGCAAAACGTATTTGTGACGTACGGAGGCGAGGTCAAGCTCGTCGATTTCGGCATCGCCAAGGCGGTCACCTCCACGCACGAAACGGCTGCCGGCGTCATGAAGGGGAAGGTAGCGTACATGGCGCCGGAGCAGGCGCGGGGCGACAAGGTCGATCTTCGCGCCGACCTGTTCTCCGTGGGCGTGATGTTGTGGGAAGCCATCGCGAATCGCCGCATGTGGAAGGGGACGAAGGACATCGTCGTGCTGCAGCGCTTGGTTGCGGCAGACATTCCAGCCATCCACGAGGCGGTTCCCGACGTGCCTCCGCGTCTCGTCGCGCTGCTCCGGCGTGCGCTCGCGCCCCGCGCCGCCGACAGGTTCGCGTCAGCAGCGGAAATGCACGCCGAGCTCGAGGCCGTGCTCGCCGACGAGCCCGACGCGCCCGGTCTACGCGAGGTGGGTCGCACCCTCAGCGCGGCGTTCCAAGCCGATCGCGCGAAGCTCCGCGACGTCATCGAACGGCAGCTCACCGCCCTCCGCAACGACGAAACCTCGGCCCTCGACGCCCTTCCCTTGGTCGAGACGTCGGCGCCTCTCACGAACACGGGCAGCGGACGTCGTCAGGCGGAGAGCGGGCTCGAAGCGAGCATGCCCACGGTCCCCGTGCCGACCAACGTCACCGGATCCACCAACGTGACGGCTTCGGTGGCTACCGCAACGGCGGCGGCTGCGGCCGCGAAGAGCCCGTGGTTGCCGCTTGGCATCGCCCTCGCGACGGCCCTGTTGGTCGCCGGAGGGCTCGTCCTCTACCGCGGCGGCGGTGCCCCGGAGGCAGCCCCGGCGCCCCTTGCGGCGGCGCCCGTGGGTCACACCCTGACCTTGACATCCGAACCCCCGGGCGCCGCGATCCGCGAGGGCGATCGCTTCCTCGGCACCACGCCGCTGACCTTACCTTTGTCCGGGACACAAACCGAGGTGCGCATCTTCGTCCTGGAGAAGCCGGGCTTCGTGCCCCACTCGGTTAGCCAGCCTCCAAGCGAGGTCGACGTCAAGGTCGAGGCGGCCCTGGTGCCCGAGGCCGCGCCGCCTCCGTCCGAGCCTACCGCGCCTTCCGCCGCCGCCGCCCCCGCCGCCGTCGCGGCCCCTAGCAAACGCACCGTCCCCAAGCCCGTCGCGCCCGCCCCGTCGCCCTCCCCGACGACGACGTCCGACAAGCTCAACATTCGAACCAAGCGTTAGCGCTCCCTCGTGGGCGCGATGTTCCCCCGCGAAACATCCGCAAAAGGAAGAGCACGAAGTGGAACGAGCACAAGAAGGGTTTCGGACGCGTGGTCGTTGGCTGGCCGCGCTGCTCGCGTTCTCACTGTTCGGGGCCCACGGCAAGGTAGCTCGCGCCGACGGCGTCGCCGACGAGTCCGAGCTCCACTTCCAGCTCGGCGCGGAGGCCTATTCCAAGGGCGAATTTCGGCCCGCGCTGGAGCACTTTCTGCTCTCCAATCGGCTCGTCCCGAACCGCAACGTGGTGTTCAACATTGCGCGTGCGTACGAGCAGCTCGGTCAGCTCGCCGACGCCCACCGCTATTACATCGACGCCCTGCAAGGGGAGACCGATCCGCAGATCGTTCAGGAGGTCGAGGGCGCGCTGCGCCGGGTCTCACCCGGGGTGGCCGTTCTCGATGTGACGACCAACCCCCCGGGGGCGACCATCTACATCGACCGGCGCGACCTCGGCACGCGCGGTGTGACACCCAGGCCCCTCGGTTTGCCCCCAGGCAGCTATCGCGTGTTGGTCGAGCTACCGGGCTACGAGCCGGCGACCTCCGAGCCCATCGACGCCAAGGTGGGAGCTACCCAAAAGGTCAGCCTGACCCTGACCCGCATCGTCGGCACGCTCAAGGTGGAAGGTCCGCAGACGGAAGGTACGATCGTGCGCCTCGACGACGAGTCGGCCTCCCCGCTCTGCACCGCGCCCTGCGTCGTTGACGTCCCGCCTGGGGCCCACGTGCTCTATTTTTCCAAGCCCGGCTTCGATGTGCCGCCGCGTCAGGTCAACGTGAGCGCACGGGCGCAAACGGTCGTGCGCGTCGAGCCGAAGCCGCTCACCGGGTCGCTCGTCGTCGGCGCCGACGAGCGCGACGCCCTGGTCACCGTGGATGGTCGTCCGATGGGCTTCACGCCCGTCGTGATCCAGCAAGTGGCCGTTGGAAAGCGCCTTGTACGGGTCTCCTTGCGGGGCTACACGGCGGTCGAGCGCACCGTCGAAATCAAGGCCAATACGCAGTCCGAGCTGATCGATTTGCGGCTCGTCCCGGTGCGCGAAGTGACCGCGGTCTCCCGTCTCGCCGAGGACATCGACGACGCGCCGAGCTCCGTGACGGTGCTTTCGTCCGGGGAGCTGCGCGCCTTCGCCTACCCAACCATCGCCGAGTCGCTGCGCGGGGTTCGGGGTGTCTACCTGTCCGACGACGGCGCCTACCAATCCGTCGGTATCCGCGGGGTCGGCGAGCCCGGCGACTACGGAAACCGCGTGCTCATCCTGTCGGACGGTCAGTCGCTTAACGACAACCTGGTCAACAGCTCGTACATCGGGTCGGACGCGCGTGTCGACCTCGGCGACGTCGATCACATCGAGGTGGTCCGCGGCCCTGGATCGCTGCTGTACGGTACGGGCGCCTTCGCGGGCGTGGTCAACCTGGTCACGCGCCCGCGCGACGAGCCCACCAGCGTTCACGTGGGGGGTGGCGTCTACGACGACGCGGTGGCGCACGGCCGCGCGGGGTTTCACCTCAACTTCTCCGAGGACGTGGGGATGTGGGCCAGCGTGTCGGGCGCGCGCAGCGACGGGCGAAATCTACCCATCCGTTTGTCTGAGACAGGTGAGGAGGTCACGGTACCCGGCGTCGACGGCCAGCGCAGTGGCGGGACGGCTGGGCGCGCCTGGGCAGGTCCCGTCACGGTCCAATGGTTCTACCACTCGCGGCGTCAGCGCGCGCCCCACGGCGCCTACGATACGCTGCTCGGCGATCAACGCTCCACCTTCCGCGATACGCGCGCGATGGGCGAGCTCCGCTACGAGCCCAAGCTGAGCGAGACCCTTACCCTCCTGACCAGGGCGCACGCCAACCACTACGCCTACGACGGCGAATTTCCCTACGAAGAAGCGCCTGCCAAGCCCAACGAAGAGCAGTACCGGGGCACCTGGTTCGGCGGCGAGGCGCGCGTCGTCTGGGCCCCGACGCCGCGCACGAGGGTGACCGTCGGGGGCGAGGTGCAGACCCACACCGAGGCTTCGTTCGTGGGCTGCTGCGAGACCGACGCGACGGGCGCCTCCGTCAACTACCTCGACGAAAGTCAACCCTACGATTTCGGCGCCGGATACGGCATCGTGGAGAGCTCGCTGACCGACTGGTTCCGCTTCTCCGGCGGCGCGCGCGTCGACGCGTACACCACGTTCGGCGCGGTCTTTGTGCCCCGCGTGGGCCTCATTTTCCGACCCCACGCCGGGGGTGTGCTCAAGGTCATGGGAGGTCGCGCCTTCCGCGCGCCGAGCGTCAACGAGCAGGTGTACAACGACGGCGGCCTGACCCAAGCGGCGGCCACCGACCCGTCGAGGGGCTTGGAGCTGGGACCCGAATCGACCATCCAGGGCGAGGTGGAGTACTCCGTGCGCTTCAAGGAAGACTGGGTGTTCCTCGCGGCGGGTCATGCCAGCCGGATTCAAGACATCATCACGAGCGTGGAAGACACGCCCGGCAGCGACGTCGTGCGGTACGCCAACAGCGACGACCGCGTGCTCGCCATCGGCGGCGACGTGGAGGTGCGGCGGGAGCTGCGTCAGGGCTACATGGTGACGGTCATGGCGGGTTACCAACGGGCGCAATACCTTGGCGGCGACGGCGAGCGCCTGGTCAACTCGCCCGAGATTTTGGCCTCCGCCAAGGGCGTCGCGCCGCTCCTGCAAGATCTGGTGTCGGGCGCGGTGCGCGTCACCTTGGAGGCGCCCCGGCGTATCTCCCTTGCCTCCGACGAGACCACGCCCACGGCGGTGGTAGCCGACCTCGTCCTGACCGGTCGCGCTCCGCGTTTTGGCATCAACTACGCGCTCGGCCTGTACAACATCGCCGACTGGCGGCAGGAGGTGCCCGTCGCCGACTACTTCCTCTCCACGACGCACGTGCAGCGAGGCAGGACGGTGCTCGCGGACGTGACGGTGACCTACCCGTAGAATCCGAAGCGCTACCTCCCCCGCGGCATGCAGGGGAGGGGGAGGGGCTAGGGTTGAAACGGGGGGGCCGCCACCTTGCCATTGGGCTTGTTCGGATCGGCCGGGTGCAACACGACCTGCTGGGCCACCAACTTGAGCTCGTACATCGTACCGATGGCGTCCGACAAGAAGCCCGGGTCGCCGTTGAAGGCGCGGTCGAGGCCGCGCAAGAGGCGCAGGTAGGCCTCGTAGAATTGCTCGGCCGAGATCGCCGCGGCGGAGCCCGCTGGGTAGTCGCTCAGGCGCGCGTTGCTCGGAAAGTCGTACACGCCTTGGGGATCGAGGGGCACGTCTGCGCCCGAGTAGGACCAGCCGGAGGGATCGTTTTTGTCTCGGACAAGTTCCTTGCCGTAGTAGATCTCTCCAAACTTGAAGTAGTGGGCGAGGCCGCCCTCGGCGTCGCCCGTGGGGTTGATCGGATCGCTCCCGACCTGTGCGCCCTCACCCTGGCGGATGATGGTCTTCAAATTGTAGACGGCGGTCTTTAGGTCGTGGACCTTGCCCGTGGGGTTGCCCGGGATGACGCCGGCGAACCAGGGCGCGAGGTCGACCTGGCGTCCCAACCTGGGCTCGGCGAAGGGGTCGGTGCCGGCGGCGACGAGCACGCGGAGCATGGCGATGATGAAGTTGTAGAAGTCGCCGATGGACATGAAGCTCGGGTTGGCTTTGCGCAGCGCGAGGGCCTCCGGCGGCGCGCTCTCGCCCGGTAAGACGGCCTCGGTGTCGGGCCGCTCGATGCCCATGAACACGTCGTGAACCTGGGGCTTCGTTAGCGCCGCGAGCTGGACTTCCAGGCTGGTGTCGATGGCCATGGGTAGCTGACCTGGGTAGCTCAAGCTCAGCCCGGCGGCCGAAACCTGCGGATTGCCGCCCACCGCGATGAGCGTGTTGGCCGCCAGCGCGAGGTGCAACATCTCTTCGGTCGCCACCGACTGGGTCAAGGTGCGCGAGGCCGCGTTGGCGCCCGCTTTGACCGAGAACACACCGGTCAGGTAAGGCGGCAAGGTGGCAAGCTCGAGCTTCACGGCGCCCTGCAACATGGCTTGTACACCCGGGACGGTGTCCTCGCCGACGCCCGGCGGAAGGATCTTTTGCTTGTCCAGAAGGATCATCGCGGGCTCACTCTTCAGCGACGGGGTTTCCATGGTCCGATGTCTCCTGTCTACTGCGCCTTCGAGAAGCGGCCGCCTTTGCTTGGGACAAGCGAGATGTCGGCGTCTTCGAGCTTGCGCTGCTGTCCGACGCCGGAGAAGGGACAGCGCGAGGCGTAGCGAGCCTGAATTTCGGGCGCACGGTCCGCCGAGGCCGCGAGGGCTCCACCGAAATAGCTCAGCAAGGCCGCGCGCTTGCCGGCCGAGAGGTCGCGGGTGACGGGCATGTAGTTGGGGTCATTCAGGTCGCGGCTGAACACGAAGTGGAGCAGGTGTGCGTTGCGGTCGGCGACCTCCCGCTTCGAGAAGTCGAACAGACCCTCGCTCATGATGGGGTAGAGGTTGGCGTATTGTTGCAGGATAGGCTGCACGTCTTCCCATGCCACGGGCTCTTTCACGGAGAACGAGCTGAAGACCAAGATGGAGTATTGATCAAAGGTCTGGAGGACCGTGCCGGGCGCCTCGCGGAAGTTGTACGCGAAGTTGTACAGTTGACCATCCATGTAGCTGCGCGGCGTGCCGAATGTCGCGGGGCCCTGGAAGGTGATGTCGACCGTGCCATCGGCGCCCGTGACCGGCTCCTCGGGGCTGAAGGTGATGGCTCCGAGGGGAGTGTTGGTGAACGGGATGGCGGCGCGTGGTGTGGCGATCGGGTCGGTGCTCGCGGGCGCGTCGCCCAGGTCGGGCGCGGGGGCGACGGGAAGGAGGGTCAGCTTGGCGTCGGGCAGGGGCCTACCGTATTGCGTCGCGTACATGCGCGCGGTGGCGCGGTTTTGTTCGGGGTCGTTCGGATCGAGGCGGAAAGACACGTTGTCCGTGCGCACCTCCAGGCCCGCTGCGTTCTCGCGGATCTCCACGACGACGTTGTCCGGCGGGCTGGTCTTTTCGGCGGGGCGCACCAACGCGATGGGATGGTCGGCGGCCTGCTTCAGCACGTCGGGCACGACATTCAGCACGGTAATTCCCGCGTATTTGCTGAAGTCGTCCTCGCTAGGCACGGCGACCGGCCCAATCACGGCGTAGTCTTTGGCGGTCAGCTCCACCCCTTCGCCCGCGTCTTTTGCGAGCAGCACGACCGCCTGCAGACCGTCGATCGGAACCAGCGTATTTTCCAAGGTCAGGGGTAACGCGTTGCTCAGATCGAGCGTCAAGGTGCCCGCATCCGCGTCGATCTCCGAAGAGAAGCATGTCAGTCCGAGGGAGCTCGCGCTGTTGTTCAGCGGCATGAAGCGGCGCCCCGCCACGAACGTCTTGGGCGCGCCAGCCTTCTGGAGGCCGATCGCGCCGAGGACCCGTCCGTACGTGAAGCGCGGATCGCTCATGGTTTGTTGGTAGCTGAAGGTGGCAATACGAATGGACAGCGCGCCCTCGAGGCTGCCTTCGGCTAGGGCATGGAGGAGCTTGCTGTCCACGCCGTCGAGGTTCCATTGCAGGTTGCAAAGGAGCGTCTGCCACATAGCGGATGCCGCCGCGTCGCCTTGGCTCGGGTTGCGGCTGAACCACAGGTCCCGGAAGGGGGCCGGCTCGAAGTCGGCAAGCAGCACGATTTTCTGGGTCTTCGGATCGATGAGCGTGACCTGCTGCCCATAGATTTGCGAGGCGAGCTGCCAATCGGGATCGATGTCGACGAGCTTCGCGGAGGATTTGTCCGGTGAATTTCCGACCTGGAAACCGATTACGGGATCTCCCGACAGCTCTCCCTTTTTGCCGAAGGCCGCGCCGACCTTGCAGCCCGAGAAGCGAAAGACGGCGGTGCCCATGGGGTTCCACCAACCGTTCAGCGCGTTCTTGCTGCTGACTTCTTGGAAGCCGGGCTCGAACTGCTGGTTGTCGAAATGGCGAGGATCGTTGTTGACAGTGGAAGGATCGGCCTGAAACAGCCCCGAGAAGGTCAGGCGTGGATTGCCCAGGAAGCTCATGGCGCTTTACCTCGATTCCCCATTGTTATTCCGACTACACCCGCTCCTCAAGACAAAAACAGCCCGTCGCCGTCCGATTCCCCCCGACCTGCCTTGTCGGGAGCCGCCTACTTCCGGTCGATCGAACCGCTGCCGTCGCTGCCCACCGCCGTGCCCGCGTTGGCCGCCGCTTTCAGGTCGGCTTGAGCGGCTTTGCGGCCCGCTTCATCGGCGCTCGCTGGCGGAGCTGGATAGCGGGCACGCAGGGCGTCGACCGCGGCCTCCGCCTCCGCTCCTTGAAGTCCAAAGCAGTCCACCACGAGCTGCAAGAGCTCGGCCGTGGAGCCCGACATGAGCGCCCCACGCATGCCCATGGCCTTGCCCATGAACTCGGGGCCGCTCGTCATGCCGTTTTGGAAGTGGCCGGTCGCGCGCTGGGCCGTCGCGGCGTCGAGCTGCATCAGGACACCGAGGACGCGCGCCGCTTCGGCGAGGTCTCCACCCATCATGGCGCCTGCGAAATCGCGAAACGTGAGCTCTGTCGGAGGATTCATGGCCGGGAGATTACCGCCCGCGGCCTCCCTTTACATCCAAAATCCCGACCCGGTCCCCGATTCCGTCCGGAGCTCCCGGAGACGCTACCCCCGGATCTTCGCCCGTGCTACACGTCCTCGACGTGAAGGTCCTCGTCTCAGCGGTCGCGGCGCTCGTCCTTGCGCTCGCGCCTGCCCTTGCAAGGGCAGGCGAGGCCCAGCTCGATGCATCCACGGACGCCGTCGCTTCCACGTGGCGGGGCGATTTCGGCGGGGGAGGGCGGCTTCGCCTGGGGTACCGGTTCTCGAAAGTCGTCGCCATCGACCTCGTCGGGTGGGAGCACCTGATGGCGGTCGACACGCGGCTCGACACCGGCTTGACGTTGGGAGTGACCGGATTCTTACCCTTGGGAACGGTCCGACCTTCCCTGCGCCTTTACGCTATCCACCAACACGAAGAGGGCTTGGTGTCCTTGGAAAACGAGCCTGGAGGCGCGGTCCTCGGCATCGGCGCGGGGATTCGGCATCGCGCCGGAGGCGGCCTGGCGCCGGGGATCGAGGTCTCGCTCGACCAGACGAAGGAGCTGGAGTGGCTCTTTCTAGGATCCTTCGACGCCACCTGGTTTCCCGACGACTCCCTGGGCCCAGCGGCGTATTTCGCGCTGAATCTCGGCCTGGGGCTCAACTATTCCCTTCCAGGTTTGCCATGAGAAAGGCTGCGCGCACCCTCCTCTTCGCGCTTGCCAGTCTTACCCTCGGCGCCTGCAGCGGCGCCGACCAGTTGGCCGACGCAACCTGCCCTCCGGAGGGCACGAACCTTACCTATGAAAACTTCGGGGAGGCGTTTTTTGCGTCCTATTGCGTTCGCTGCCACGGCGGAGCCAACGGTTACAGCTCCCGTTCGTTCACCACGGTCGACGCCATTCGCGCGCAGAAAGACCGCATTTACGCGAACGCCGCGGCCGGCAACACCGCCATGCCCCCTGGCCCCGACGACCCCACGGAGGACGAGCGCGACAACCTTGCCGAGTGGCTCGCGTGCGGTGCGCCCTGATCTTCCCAACGCCATGGCTAGCTGAAGACCTCCGAATGGACGCGAAAAAACTACGTATAGTCTTCTTGCTTGGGGCGATCGCCGTCGGGCTCGTGGCTTACCTCGTCTTCGGCAGGAGTGAGGGCGGGCCTGCGGGTCAGGGGGCCACCACGGCGGTGCCGTCTTCCCGCGGCGAGGAACCTCTACGAGCGTCGCCGGGTGGGTCAGCTAAAGCCGGTGATCTGGCCGCAGAAGCCGAGGCCCTGTCCGACCTGCAACGACGTTTTGCCCACGATCCGAACGGCGTCCAACGCGAAGAGGCCCTGTTCGGGGCGGCGTCGGTGGGCACCGCCGAGGCCGTGGCGTGGCTCGTCGAGGTCGCCGCCAGCGACGACCCTCTTGCAGCTCGTGCGGGGGCGGCCCTTGGCGCCGTTGTCAACCCGGCCGCGAGCGCCTCCCTGGTAGACCTCTTGGATGGGAAGGGGTCGGTGCTCGTGCGCGCCAACGCCGCCCGCGCTCTCGGTCGCTGTGGTGGCAAGGGCGCCGAGGAGCGACTGCTCGCTGCCGTGGGCGATAGCGGCGAAGCGCTGCGCATTCGCCAGGAGGCGGCGCGAAGCCTAGGTCAGTTGGGCTCGGCGTCGAGCGTCCCCAAGCTCAACGAGCTTCTGATTTCCACGCGCTCTGACGGCTCGGACGAACAGCTACGCTTGGCTCTCGTCGAGGCCCTGTCCCGGATTGGGGGCGAGGAAGCCGCGGCCGCTCTGCGCAGCTTCTCCGGAACAACCCTTACAAATACAGAGCGCGCCCACCTCGCGCGCTTCCTGGGGGGGCCCGCCGGAAGCTCCCAAGCGCCCTCCGGCGAAAAACCCCGTTAGCTCGTCCATCGGCAAAGTCTCGGGGCGAATGGGCTCGGCTCGCGCCGTGGGTCCGCCGAGCGTAGGCGTCCTCTGGGAGGAAGACTACCAATTCATAATTTGCGGACGCTGAAATTATTTAGATTGACGGTTTTTAGAAATCTCGCTCAAACTGAAGAGTCGAGGTCTCTGCCAGTGGCTCAGAGGGCTTCGACAAGGAGAGCGTATGTCAAGACGAATGCGAAGCAGGCGCCGTTGGTATGGAGGCATCGTGGGGGCTGCGGTGCTCACCCTGGGCTCGGGGTCCACATGGGCGGCGCTCCCGTCCGATGGCCGGTACGACGTTGCAGTCCTGTCGATTCCCACCCCGGACTCGGCGTTTTGGCAGGTTTCCTCGTTGAACGCGGCGATGTTGAACGCGCCCGGCATTGCGCCCTGGACCTTGGGCTACGTCCCGACGTCCCAGCTTACGGGGGCGGGCGCCCTCTCCGCCTACGACGTGCTCGTGGTCTCCGGTATCGATCGCAGCTGGCTCAACCAGGGGGCGTCCAGCACGTTGCTCAACTTCGTCCAGAACGGCGGCGTGCTGATCGTGTCGCCCGTGCAACCGACCTCGACGGGGACGGAGCCCATGTTGCACGCCTTCGGCACGCAATACGACTTGCAATACGCCACCACCGGGAGCCCCGGCACGGGCTGCGTGGGACCGGGCACCTCATGGCCCTCCAAAAATCTCTCCTTGTACGACACATCGAACTCCGTCGTTCAGAGCCCGAACCTCGTGAACACGGTGTTCACCGATTGCGACTTCGTGCGGCCGGTAAACCTCGGCTCCGCCTATCGCGTGGCCGTCTCCACCACGAACTACTCGCGCTTTCAGCCCGGTAGCTTCACGCAGGTGGAGCTTGCCACCGCCAGCTACGGGAGTGGCAAGATCATCATCACCTCCGCGGCCTTCAATCTCAACACACCGCAGCACAAGCGCCTCGCGGAGAACATGATTTGGCAGGCCGACGTACTCGCGCCCGATACCACCCCGCCGGCGATCAGCTTCGTCGCGCCTCCTCCCGCGACGAGCAATCCGGTCCTCGACATCGCTGCGACAGCGACCGATGCGGGCGGCCTTTTCCAGGTCACGCTTAGCCTGAACGGCGCCACCGTGCCGTCGACCCTGGATACCGCAGGAAACCTCCGTGGGACCATCAACCTGGTCGAGGGCCCGAACGACATCGTCATTCAGGCCGTGGATCGCTCCGGCAACGTGAGCGTTGCCACGGCGAACGTGGTCCTCGACACGGCGGCGCCCTTCGTCGCCCTGGATCCGTTGCCGTCGTTTACCGCGAGCCCGACGTTCACGACGACAGGCATGGTTTACGATTCAGGAACCGGGTTGGCGAGCGCCAGCTTCTACCTGAATGGCACCCTTGGCTCGATCGTGAGCGCCGCTTCCGACGGCAGCGCGTCCGCCACTTTGGCGCTTGGTGAAGGGCCCAACGTCGTCGAGCTGCGCGCCATCGATCTGGTCGGAAACACCGCCGCTGTGCAGGGCGTCGTGACCCTTGACACGATCCCGCCCGACGTCAGGCTCTTGAACATTCCGGCGATCACCGCCCATGGCGACCTTGCCGTCCTGGGGAGCGTGGGCGACACGAACGGCGTCGCCTCCGCCCGTTTGCTCGTCGACGGCGTGGATGTCAGCTCGCTGCTCTTGGATCCCTCGGGCGACGTGACTGCGTCGGTGAACCTGACCGAAGGGCCCCACTCCCTGGTACTGCAGGCGACGGACGTCGCGGGCAATCAGGGCGCCCAGTCCGTGGATGTGCTCGTCGACTCCACCGCGCCAACGGTCACCGTTCTGTCTCCGGCGGCGGGTCAGGTGCTCGGCACGTCCAGCTTCGATCTGACCGTGCGCGTCGACGACGTGACGGCGACGATGCTGATGATCGGCGACCAAGCCTTCGATGTCCCTGCCGGCGGCGGGACCGTCACGGCGACGTTGACCCTGCCCGCGGAGGGGCTCAACGACATCGCCATCGGGGCCGTGGATGAGGCTGGAAACACAGCCTCTACCGATCTCTCACTGACCCTCGACCTCACGGCTCCGCTCGTCACGGTCGACGTCTTGGATGGCGCGGCGTTCGGTCCGCTCCTCGGCGACCTCCTGCCCGTGTCGATCGTCGTCGACGATCTGACCGCGACGACGGCGGTGATCGGCGGGACCACCTACGATCTTGCCGAGGGCGGTGGCGTTGTGTACGCCGCGCTGCCCCTGAGCGAAGGCTCCAACGTGATCGACGTCGTCGTGACGGACGCGGCTGGAATCAACACCACGGTCACCCGCTCGGTCAGCTACGACACGCTGCCCCCCTCGGGCGCCCTGTCCTTGCCGCCGTACGTTCGTGGCGTTATCGATTTGTCTGCGACAGCTACGGACACGGGGACGGGCGTCGCCGCGCTGTCCTTCGCCGTCGATGGCGGCGCTTCGATCCCGGCGACGCAGACGACGTCGGGCGCCTGGATCGCGTCCTTCGACGCGGCGGGCCTGTCCGACGGCGCCCACACCGTCTCGGCGTCGATCACCGACGGCGTTGGCAACTCCTCGAGCATCAGCACCTCCGTCACGGTCGATCAGACCGCGCCAACCGTCGGGATCGCGAGCCCAACGGCGGGCATCTACGTGGGCGGAAGTCTGACCATCGCGGCGAACGCCGCCGACGCGACGAGCGGCCTTTCTCACCTTGATATTTCGGTGGGTGGGATGGCGGTCGCCACCTGCACGACGAGCCCCTGCAGCGTGTCGTTCGACACGATGACCTTGCCGGACGGGCCCTTCCGCATCACGGCGACGGCCCTCGATCAAGCCGGAAATGCCGGAAATCCCGTGCAGATCGACGTGATCGCCGACAACAGCGCGCCGTCGCGCTTCTTGACGAGCCCGACCGCCGGGTCGATCGTTGGATCCTCGATCAACGTCGCCGTGTCGGTGTCCGACAGCTCGTTCGCGACCGTCGAGTGCTTCGTGGGCAGCGTCTCTTTGGGCGTTTCCACCAGCCCGACCTTCTCGGCGGCCGCCAGCAGCTTGGGGCTGCAGGACGGACCGGTCACCGTGCGCTGCGTTGCCACCGACGCGGCTGGAAACGTGGGCACGGACTCCGCGACCGTGACCGTCAAGAACGCGAGCGTCGTCCTCAATCCGAGCACGCTCAACCTCAAGTCGAAGGGCGGAGCCACCTCGATTACGCTGGCCTTCGAAGCGCCCAACGCGAGCCTGTACGTCCCGAGCGCCTCCATGGGCTGGGCCCTGCTCGTTCCGGGCGGTTCCGCGGTGTCCGCGACACCTCACTCGGGTGCGGACAGCGTCGCTGACTCGGACAAGGACGGTATCCCCGATCTGACCTTGAAGTTCGATCGCACGGCGCTCATCGCGAGCATCCAAGCCGGCATCGCCTCGGGCGCCATCAAGACGTCGCAGCCCGTGAGCGTGTCCCTGGCAGCCGGGGGTCGGATCATCGGGACCGACTCCATCGTCATCAAGTAACCCTCCTCCGCGACCGGAAAGGCGCGCTCCCGTCGCGGAGCGCGCCTTTACCTGGCGTACTTCCTACCCAACCAGCACAGCCGCTAGGGCGACAGGACGGCGGCGAAGATGTCGTCGCTACCCGCGCTTGTCAGGGTTCCACCGCCGAAGTCGGCGGAGCCGTTGATGAGGCCGATGAGGCCCGTGTTGCCGACCGAGTCGGTTGCCACGCCCAGGCCCTTTTGTACCGAGCCATCGCCAAAGCGCTTGCTCCAGAGGTGGGTGCCTGCCACGGAGAACTTGGCAAGGTAGATGTCGTCGCCTCCGCTCGACATCAGGGCGCCTCCGCCAAAGTCGATCGTGCCCGCGAACGAGCCCGTGATGACCGGGTTTCCAGCCGGATCCATGGTGACCCCGCCCGACAGCTGGGCGTTTGCGTCGCCGAAGAACTTCTGCCACTTGAAGCTGCCGTCGAGGCCGAAGCTTCCCACGAACACGTCGCTGTTGCCCAGGGTGGCGACGCCCCCGCCGCCGAGGTCGATGGTGCCAAATCCGTGGCCCGACAAGACGACACGGGAGCCGTTTGCCGCGACGGACTGCCCCTGTTGGGCGGAAGCGTCGCCGAACCTCTGCGCCCACACCTCGGTGCCGTTGGAGCCGCTCAGCTTGACGAGGAAGGCGTCGTTGCCGCCGGCGCTCGTCAAGTTGCTGCCGAAGTTGATGGAGCCCGCGAAGAGACCGGTCACGTACACGTCGCCCGCGGTGTCCACCGCGATGCCCGTGCCGGATTGGTTGCTGGTGTCGCCCGCCTTCTTCGCCCACAGGCAGTTGCCGTTGGAGCCGCTGAGCTTGGCCACAAAAATATCGATGTTGGTGTTGGTGTTGCCCGAGTTGGTGAGCGAGCAAGTGCCCCCCAAATTCAAGGCTTTCTCGAAGTAGCCCGTCACGAAGACGTCGCCGCTCGCGTCCAGCGCGACGCCCAACCCCCGCTGGTCGTCGCCGTCGCCAGCGCCCTTGCTCCACAGGTGGTTTCCGGCGTTGTCGAACTTCATGACGAACACCTGGTCACCGCCGCCGGCCAGCGTGCCTCCCCCCGGGTTGAAGTTGTTTCCGTTGTAATATCCGGTGTAGAACGTGTTTCCAGCGCTATCCGCGGCGATCCCGAGGGCGAACTCGTCCTTGCCATTTTCGCCGAGCTCCTTTGACCACTGGTGCACGCCCGCGGCGTTGAACTTTGCCAGGAACAAGTCGAACTTGCCGGCGTTGATCGCGTCGATGGTTCCGCCGCCCATATCGAGGGTGGGCGTGTTCTGCCGGGTTTGATTGGCTTTGC
>CAYLJT010000049.1:0-18231 GCA_964383995.1 uncultured Polyangiaceae bacterium | reverse complement strand
ACGATGGACCTTGCGACGTGGGCCCCGCCCTGCATCGCGCCCTGGCACAGCCCCGGCACCGTGACGCCCTTGGCGTCCACGACGGCGGCCACGTCACCGATGGCGAACACCTTGGGAAACCCTGCCAGCGAGCAGTCGTGCTGCGTCACGACGCGGCCGGCCCGATCGAGCGGCACCCCCAACGAGGCCGCCAAGGGGTGCGCCCGCACGCCCGCTGCCCAAAGCACCGTCCCCGCTTCCAGGGGTGGACCTTCCTTGAAATGGACCCCCGTCTCGTCGATACGCGCGACCGGCCGGGTCTTGATGACCTCCACGCCCAAACTGGCAATTTGCTCTTCGGCGCTCGCCGACAAATCACTGGAAAATGCGGTCAGAACGCGCTCTCCGGCCTCGACCAGCACGACCCTCGCGGAGGTCGGATCGATGGCCCGAAAGTCTTTGGCGACCACGTGCCGAGCCAGCTCCGCAAAGGCCCCGGCCATCTCGATGCCGGTGGGGCCCCCCCCGATCACCACGAACGTCAACAAGCGCTTGCGCTCCTCCGGGTCGGCTGAACGCTCGGCGCGCTCGAAGGCGAGGAGCATGCGCTCGCGCACGCTGAGGGCGTCGTCGAGGGTCTTGAGGCCGGGGGCGTAAGCCGCCCAGTCGTCATGTCCAAAGTAGCTCGTGACGGCGCCGACGGCCAACACCAGGTAGTCGTAGCTCAACGAGCCCTTGTCGAGCTCGACCCTTTGTTCGGCGAGGTGGATGCTCTTGGCCTCGGCGAGCAGCACCTTGGTGTTGGCCTGGTTCGACAGCACGGAGCGGATCGGCGCGGCAATGTCGGCTGGCGACAGGCTGCCCGTGGCCACTTGGTAGAGCAGGGGTTGGAACAGGTGGTGGTTCGTGCGGTCGATGAGCGTGACGTCGACGTCCGCGCCCGCCAAGCCCTTCGCTGTGAAGAGGCCGCCGAACCCGCCGCCGATGATGACGACGTGGGGCCTTTTTTCCGTCCGAGACATGCCTTACTTTACGACAGACTCGCAGCCGAAGATGACCTGAATTTCGGCCGTGGGGTCGCCCTCGAAGACGACCTGCGCCGCGTCGCAGCTCGCGGGGCAGAGGACGACCTTGGTCGGGTTGACCGGGTCGTCGTAGTACCAGCCGTCGGGCGCGCACGAGGCGGCGTCCTCCACGTGGTAGAGTGTCTCGGACACGCCATTGCCAGCATAGACGACGTTCACTTTGCCGTAGTCGATCACACCCGAGTCGGGGAGGGGGATGGCAAGCTCGCAGGCGAGCTTGGCCGTCGAGGAGATGGCCTCGGCGACCGCGTCGAAGAAGGGCGCCCAGGCCGCCTGACCGTCGCAGATTTTGGCGCGAACACCGCCTGTCTTGTTGACCAAGGTGGTGTACGTGGCGCCCGACGCCGCGGGCTTGGTTTGATCGGGGAAGGTGCAGAGGACACTGGGATCGACGTCGGAGCCCCAGCCGTACAGGCCGTCGAACAGGTAGTCGTTGAAGAGGCCATTCCAGGAAGGATCCAAGATGCCCGGCGGCAGGATCAAGCTGTTGAACGGGTTCGTCCCGCCCGGAAACGTCTCGAAGTCGGTGGCCGACAGGCGGGCGTTGTCGTCGGTGACGATGACGAATGTCTTCGTGGCATTGGTGCGCAGGAACTGACCCCACGGCTCACCGCCCTTGGCGTCACCCGGCTGATAGCCCTTGGTTTGACCCAACGTGCCGAGGATTTGCTCGAGGGGTTGAGTCGAGAAGATGTCGACCGAAGACTGCAAGAACTTGGGGCCGTCGCTGCACTGATCGTCGGCGGACAGGGGTTGGGGGATGCACACCGGATAACGCGTGCTGCCGCCCACCTGAATAGGCACCTTGCCCCGGATGGCCAGGACGACGACGCGGTAGTCGAGGCCTTTGCTCTCAATCAGGGACGCAAACCCGTTGAGCCCAGCCTGCACCTCGGCGGTGGCCGAGGCCATGCTAGCCGAGGTGTCGACCACCCAAATGATGTCGACCGGCAGCTTCTCGACGACGGCAGGCTCAGTGGCCGTGGCACAGCCCGCGTCGGGATCGAAGCCGCCTGCTCCGGTGGCGCCGCCGTCCAGGTCGAGGTCGCCCCCTTCGCCTCCGTCGGGCGCCAGCGTGCTCGTCGAGCTGACCGTGGCGCCGCCTCCCATGCCCCCGTCCCCCGACGTCGACGCGGCGCTCGAATCGGAGCTGCTTTGTGTTGCGGCACAGGCGACGCCGACGACCGTGGGAAAAAGCAAGAGCAGGGGCCAACGACGCATGAAGGCGACAGTAGCACAGTTTTAATTCGAATAAGCGACGAGCTCGCGTCACCGCTGCGCCGTTCAGGCGTCGGAAACTTGTTCAGGGGCAGGTCACGGAGGTCACCCGAACGTCATCCACGTTCCAAGAACCGATGCTGTAGACCCCGTCGGACCCGATGTCGAAGCCGAAACGCACCTTCATCCCGGCGTTCTTATAGGCCGTCACGTCGTGCTCCATGAAGGTCCACGAGGTGTCCATCACGCCCGGGAACATGCCAGTCAGGAACAGATTGACCCACTGCGTCCCGTCCCACACGTCGACCCGGTTGTGCATGAAAGGATCGTAGTCGCTATTCAACCAGCGATAGTAGCTGAAGTACACGCTGCCTACGGCCGCCGAGGTGTCGAAGGTCGGGCTTTCCAGGTAGTAATAGCCGTGGATGACCGTGCTGGCATTGCCGCCGATCACGACGCCCGCGAGGCCGTTGTCGCCCGTCGGCGTGTGGTCGGCGCCGGGGTCGTCGCCGAAGCCCGTCTGTCCCGCGATGGCGGGGCCAATCTGCCACTCGTTGCCGAGCGTCCAGCCAGCCAGGTTGTCTGAAAAGTCTTCTTTGAAGTAGGCGACGGCGCCCATGCCACCTTGGCAGATTCCCACGCTACAGGTCTCGCCCGTCGTGCAAGACAGGCCGTCGTCGCAGGCCAAGCCGTCGTTTGCCGGGGTGCCGCCGATGCACGCGCCGCCCGCGCAGGTCGTGCCGGTTTGGCAAGGATCACCGGCGTCGCAGCTCGCGCCGTCGTTGCCCGGTTGAGCCGTGCACATGTCGAACATCGGATCGCATGAGCCGATGTAACAACCCCCCGGCGGGGCGCAGCCTTGGTAAGGTGTGCCGCCCTGGCAGATGCCCCCTTGGCACACCGTGTTTTCGGTGCAGAGCAGATAGTCGTCGCAGGGGTCACCGTCGTTGGCGGGCACTGGGCTGCAGAAGTTGAACTGGCATGCTCCCTTGGTGCAGGGGTCGAAGAAGAAGCCGTCGCAGTCGCTGCCGTCGGGCAGGCCCTGTGACAAGCAAATGCCGTTCGTGCAGGTGCCGACGGTGCACTCGTTGAAGTCGAGATCGTCGCAGCTCGCGCCCTCGTTGATGGGAATCGACTTGCACGCTCCGCCTTCGCACAGGCCGTAAGAGCACTCGCCGCTACTGCCATTATCGCAAGCAACGCCGTCATTTTGCGGGGTCGCTTTGCAGCCCTCCGTGGGGTCACAATAGGGCACGCCGCACACGCCGCCGAGGAACGAACAGTCGACCGGCTGTCCACCACCGCAGGTGCCGTTCTGACACGTGCTGTCGATGGTGCAGAGATCGCCATCGATGCAGGCCGCGCCGTCGTTGCCCTTGCCGAGCACGCACGTCTTGCTGGCCTCGTCGCACACGCCGGTTTGGCAGGGATTCTGGCTCGAAACGTCGCACGGACGCGGGGAGCCCTTGCATGCGCCCGCCACGCACAGGTCGCTGACCGTGCAATAGAGGCCGTCGTCGCAGGAGGCGCCGTCGTTTTTGGGTGTTTTCCCGCAAGAGCCGTTGATGCACGTGCCCTCGTTGCAGGCATCGGCGAAGGCCTCGCAATCGGCCTGTGACGTGCAGAGGCCGCCCGAGCTGGTGGAAGACGTCGTGTCGCCTCCTTCGCCTCCGCTGCCACCGGAGCCGCCGCCGAGGCCGGAGCTCGGGTCGTTGGCGCAGGCGAGGGGCCAGACCCCGACGACAAGGCTGAAGAGAAGCGCGGACGAGACGCGTAGGCGGGCCATCCTTCGGATGGTTACACGGCTTGATTTGGCGGCATAGTCCCGCGCTCGCCGTCGCAGGTTTCGGGCACCACGCGGTGGCGTTCAGGCGAGCTGACCGACCGCCGCCTCCACCGCGCGCACCAGCTCGCCGCCCTCGACGAGCGCCGAAATCGCCGCGATATCGCGGTAAAGTGGTCGATCCACGGTAAGCTCGGGGATCACGCTTCGGACGCACGCGTGGGCCGCTTGCACCGCGCGGCTTGGCGTGAGCGGCCTGCGAAAGTCGATGCCTTGCGCCGCCGTCGCGATCTCGATCGCCAACGACGAGCGCACGTTGTGGATGACGTCGCGCAGCTTGCGGGCCGAAATGCTGCCCATGCTCACGTGATCTTCTTTGCCCGCGCTCGAAGGGATCGAGTCCACGGTGGCAGGATGACAGAGCACTTTGTTCTCGCTCACCAGCGACGCGCTCGCCACCTGCGCGATCATGAAGCCGGAGTTCAGGCCACTGTCGGGCGCGAGGAAGGGCGGCAGTCCGCTGGAGAGAGCCGGATTGACGAGCTGCTCCACGCGTCGTTCGCTGATGTTGGCCAGCTCGGCCACCGCGATGGCTGCCAGGTCGAGCGCCAGGGCGACCGGTTGACCATGGAAATTCCCGCCTGAAATCAGCTCCGCGCTGCCGTCGTCGAGGAGCACCGTGGGGTTGTCGGTGACGCTGTTGGCCTCGCGATCGAGCACCGCTTCGGCCCAGGCGATGGCGTCGCGCGTGGCCCCGTGGACCTGAGGCATGCAACGGAGCGAATAGGGATCTTGCACTTTGTGGCAGTGCGCGTGGCTCGTCATGATCTCGCTGTCGGTCGTCATGGCCCGCAAATTCGCCGCCGAAAGCGCCTGTCCGGGGTGCGGGCGCAGGTGCATCAAGCGCTCGTCGAAGGGCCGCTTGGAGCCCTCCAACGCTTCGAGGCTCATGGCCCCTGCGATGTCCGCGACCGTCGCCAGGCGCTTGGCATCCATGAGCGCGAGGGCGCCCAAGCCGGTCATGAACTGGGTGCCGTTGATGAGCGCCAAGCCCTCCTTCGCGGCCAGCTCCACGGGCTTCAAATCGGCGCGCGCGAGGGCCTCGGCGGCGGGCAATAGTTGGCCCTCAAAACGAGCCTCACCCTCGCCGATCATGGCCAGCGCGAGGTGGGCGAGGGGCGCCAGATCTCCCGAGGCCCCGACCGAGCCCTGGGACGGGATGCGCGGCGTGACCCGTCGCTTCAGCATTTCGATCAACATGTCGACCAGCAACGGACGCACCCCCGAGCAGCCGAGCGCGAACACCTGGGCCCGCAGGAGCATCATCGCGCGCACCTCGGGCTCCGACAGATCCGGGCCGATGCCGCACGAGTGGCTGCGAACGAGGTTCCGTTGCAGCGCCCGAATCTCGTGCTCGGCGATGCGTGTCTCGGACATCGCGCCGAAGCCCGTGTTGACCCCGTAGACCGAGGGGGCCCGATCGCCGAGCTCGGCGATGGCATCGATGGAGCGTCTCGAGGCTTCGATCCGCTCGCGGACGGCGGGGCCGAGGACCACATCGCGCTGTTTGCGCGCGACGTCCTCGATGTCGCGGAGGGTCAGGGGCTCGCCAAGGTGGACCGGTTCGTGGGGGCTGTTCACGGCTCGCCACATAGGTCGTCGGCCGCGCAAAAGGAATGACCGCTTTCATCCCCAAAAATCCCCGCGCCCGGCCGCCTTCTCGCCTATCCTCCGCGGGCCTACGCCCATGAAAGAGATGCGCCCCGCGATGTCCTCGTCCGAAAGAGCCGTGCGCCGCGAAGGGTCTCGCAAGAGGGCCCTTCGTTTCACCGGCACCGCCGCGGCGGTGCTCGCACTGACTGCGGTCTCCAAGCCCGGTCTCGCGGAGACCGCGCCGGTCGACGGCTTCTCCGACAAGCTCGTGCTCGACAGCGGTCGACCCGAGCTGCCCCCGCCCAGCGCCGATGGCGTCGATTTCACCCTGCATGGCGAGTACGAGCTGCGCCTGCGCGGCGCCTCCGATCTGCGCCTCGACCCCCCGGTGAGCGACCGCAGCCTCACCACGTTGGGCCAAAACTACTACATTTATCACTGGCTCCGCATGAGCCCGCGGCTCCGCTACCGCGACAAGATCCAGCTCGTTGGTCAGATCGACATCCCCCGCGGCCTCGTTGCCGGGGACACCACGCAGGGCGTGGGCGCGGTGCGCGACTCGATGTCAGAAGCCCGTTGGTGGGACATCCACCCGCGCTACCTCTACCTCGAATATTCGTCGCCGATCGGCGTGTTTCGCGTGGGTCAACAGGGGGCCTATTGGGGCATGGGCATGCTCGCCAACGACGGCGATCACCGCACCATGTTCGGTGACTACAACCGCGGCTCGCTCGCCGAGCGCGTGCTGTTCGCGACCACGCCGATGGGCAAGGGCACGCCGCTTTACGTGGTGTTGGCGGGCGATCTCATCTTCGAGGACAACACCGCCGACCTGCTCGGCGACGATCTCGACGACTACGAAGAAGACCGCATCGGGGTCGCCAACGAAGAGGGAGACTCGGGGCGACGCACCTCGGGCGACCGCGCGTTCCAGGGCATCATGGCCGTGCTTTGGCGCAAGAAGACGGCCGAAATCGGCGTCTACGGCGTGCTCCGCAGCCAGGAGCGCGACAGCCAATCCATCGACGTGCTCACGCCCTACGTCGAGGATCTCACCGTTGGCGTGATCGACGTGAGCGGCAAGGTCAACACACCCGTCCCCGGTAGCGACGCGTTTCTCTACGCCCAAGGCGAGGTAGCCACCATCTTCGGCTCCACGAGCTTTGTGCGCAGTGCTTACGTCAACGCGCTCGATCCTACGGCCGAGCGCGAAGACGAGAAGGTGCGCTCCTTCGGCGCTGTCGCCAAGGTCGGTGTGGTGCACATGGCGGGCGACAAGAAAAACCGCTTTGGCCGCCTCGTGACCGAGATCGAGTGGGGCTACGCGAGCGGTGACGCCGACCCCTACGACGGCACGACGAAGCGCTTCACGATGGATCCGAACCACAACGTGGGCCTCGTGCTCTTCGATCACGTGCTCGCGTGGAAGACCGCGCGCGCCGCGACGAACGCCTCCGACGCGTCCCTCGTCAACCGGCCTTCGCCCGGCCTTCAGCTCCTACCTTCGAAGGGCGGCGTCACCGGCGCGACCTACTTGAACCCCCGCGTTCTTGTGCGACCCGTGTCGTGGATCGATCTGAAGGCCGGCGCGCTGATCGCGCAAACCACCTCGGATTTCGTCGATCCCTACCACTTCGGCGCGCTCGGCAACGCGGCCAACTACGACGGCGGCGACGCTGGTCTCCACGACCTCGGTCTCGAGCTCGATCTCGGCATCGACACACGCATCCAATCGGGTCGCAACGTGGTGGAGCTCGGCGCCGAAGGCGGCGTTTTGTTTCCGGGTCATGCCTTCGACGACGCGGCGGGCAACGCGCTGCCCACGCAATACCTCGGCGCCGTGAAGGCGGGCGTCTTGTTTTGATCTCAAACGATTCACAAATAGGCTGCGTTTCATGCGTTATTTCGTGACTTTTCCGGGCGGCGACGAGATCCCCGTCGACGTAACGCATCTGCCCACCGGGGCCGTCGAGGTGTTGGTCAACGGCGAGCCGGTGAGCATCGACGGCGCCGATCTCGGCGAAGGCGCCACGCTCACGCGGGTCGACGGCCATGTGTACGACCTGTGGACCGAGGGCAGCCCTCCGGACATTGGCGTGGTGGTGGGGGCCGGTCGCTTCTTCGCCAAGGTCGAGAGCGAGCGCATGCGCGCGGTGGCGGTGCGCGGCGGCGGCGGCGCGGGCTCCGGGGTGTTGAAGTCGCCGATGCCCGGCCGGGTGCTCAAGGTGCTCGTCGCCGAGGGCGACGAGGTGCAGGTCGGCACGGCCCTCGTGGTGGTCGAGGCCATGAAGATGGAAAACGAGCTGTGCGCCGAGGTGGCTGGCAGCGTGAAGAAGATCTTCGTCGAGGCAGGACAAGTGGTCGAGAGCGGCCAAAAGCTCGTGGAGATTGGCTGACTGCCATGTTGCCGCGCCTCCACCTGGCTCACCTCCCGACACCTATCGTTCGCCCCCGACGTCTCGCCGAGAAGCTCGGCGTCGACCTTTGGATCAAGCGTGACGACGCCACCCTGGGGCCGGAGGCAGGCAACAAGATTCGAAAGCTCGAGTACCTGCTCGCGGACGCCGTGCAATTGGGGGCCGACACCCTGATTACCTGTGGAGGGGTCCAGTCGAACCACGCCCGCGCAACAGCCCTGTTGGGCGCGTCACTAGGCCTCTCCTCGGTGCTGGCCCTGCGCACCGTCGAGCCCGATCTCGACGCGAGCCACCTCGCGCTCTCGGGCAATGTGCTGCTCGACAAGCTGGTAGGCGCGGAGATCCGGCTGATTACGCCCGCCCAATACCGCGAACGAACGGCCCTGATGGCGGGCATCGCCGAGGAGCTGCGCAGTCGTGGCAAGAAGCCCTATGTGATCCCCGAGGGGGGCTCCAATGGGCTTGGTGCCATTGGCTATGTCGAGGCGATGCGCGAAGTGCGCGCCCAGCTCGACGTGGGCTTGGCGGGCGGCAAGCCCTTTGACCTGATCGTATTTGCCTGTGGCTCGGGTGGGACCGCCGCCGGCCTCGCGCTGGGGGCGCGCCACCACGGCGTGGCCGACGAGGTGCGCGCGATGGCGGTGTGCGACGACGCGCCGACCTTTGAGCGGGTCATCGCGCGCATCGTCGAGGAGGCGCAGGAGATCGACCCGCGTTTGACCGAGACAGCCAAGCTGGTGGTCGACGACAGCGCCAAGGGCCCTGCCTATGCCATCGCCAACACCGCACAAAAGCAGCGCATCGTCGAGGTGGCGCGGCTCTCGGGCCTGGTGCTCGATCCGGTGTACACCGGCAAGGCGTTCGCCGGTTTGTGGGAGATGGCCGAGCGCGGCGAGCTGACCCATAAGCGTGTGCTGTTCATCCACACCGGCGGCGCCCCCGGCCTCCTGGCTCAGGGCGCCATGTTCGACGGCCTTGTCTGAGACAAATCGGGTTTACGACGCGCCTGCCCACCAGCGCTCCGCCGAGCCAGCGTCTTCCAGGGTGTCGATTTCCATATAGCCGCCGTGGGTGTCCACGCGATGAAACGCCGTGCCGCCCTCGATCATTTGTTGGAAGAGGTCGATCAGGTAAGCCTTCTCGAAGGTGCGACCTTCCCGGAAGACCTTGCCTTGGAACTGGGCCTTGACCTGGTCGAAGGCGCTCAAGATCGAGGCCGCGCCTTTCGCTGTGGCGCGCAGGACGCCGATGAACTCGCCCGCCGCCTGTTCCGAGGCGATGCGGCGCGACAGCTCGGTGATACGGGGCCCCTCGGCCCGCATCTTCTCGGCGTCAGTCTCGGGGTGCTGCGACCTACCCACGTAGCGTCGGCGCCAATCGGTGTCGCAGGCCAGGGTCAGATCGTGGGGTGAAGCCATGAGGTCGGCGACGATGGCGGGTCGGTAGACGATGTCGGCGTAGGTCGAGACGAACCCCTCGGTCAGGTGCTCGCGGGCGCACAGGAGCGAAAGCAGGATGTTGTTGTTCTCCCAGTCGCTGTTCTCGACGTAGTGGAGGTCCGGGTAGCGCGCCTGAATGACCTCTTTTTTGTAGCCACAAATGAAGACCACGTCTTTCCGCTGGAAGCCGCCGGCGGCCAGGGCGTCGAGCACGCCGTCCAGCATGGGGCGACCCAAGATGGGCACGAGCGTCTTCGGAATTTCTTCGGTCAGGTGCCGAAGGCGGCTGCCGCGACCGGCTCCAATGATGATGGCTTTCACGAAGAGTCCCTTAGCATGGGCCCGCGGGCGCGGGCAAAGGCGTCGCCACGGAGGTGCGCTCAGCGTCGGGTAGACAACGGATCGGCCCCGCCCTTGTTCTTGGGCTCGGGGGCCCGCTCGTAGAACACCTCCAGCCCCGCCTGGCGCAGGGTGACCTTGCCATCTTTGACGACCAGCGTAATCCCCGAGCGCTTCGTGAACAGGCTGCCGTCTTCCCCGCGAAACACGCTGATCCCCGATTGACCCAGGGGCTTCATGAACAGGCCGCCCTTCGATGTTTTGCTGAGCGTCATCGTCACGATCCCCAACAAGACGTCTTTGGGAAGCTTGCCGGTCAGGTCTTTCAGGCTGGCGTCGGTAAGCCGATAGAGGCCCACCATTTTGTCGACCTCGGCCGGATCGAAGGCGACGACCGGGCGCTCTTCCTGCGGCTCCGCCCACTTTCCAGTCAGCACCATGCCAAGCACCGTCTTGCCAATGTTGCGCGCGGGCACCGCCTCCGAGCTCATCAAGGCCACGACGTACAGGTTGTCCTTGGGCACCCGCGCCGCGTAGGAAGAAAACCCGTCGATGCTGCCCGAGTGCGAATAGACCTCGTGCCCCTCCACATCGCTGTACGAGAAGCCATAGGCGTAGTCGTCTTTGAACGGGGTAAACAGCGCCTTCTTCGACTCCGGCGTCAGGAGCGCGTCGCCGTAGAGCGCCTGATCCCAGGCAATCAGATCGTTGACGGTGGAGCGCAGGGAGCCTGCCGCAAAGGGCACCGACATGTCAATCAAGGGCGTGGGCACCAGCTCACCCTCCGGATCGACCGAGTAGCCCACGGCGGTGTCCGGAGCGTCCGGAGAGTCCACCGTGCTCGTGCGCAGCATCCCGGCCGGGCCGAAGACCTGGTGTTGCATGAAGAGGTCGTAGGGCTCACCCGACGCGCGCTCGGCCACCATGCCAAGCAGGTAGTAGTTGGAGTTCGAATATTCGTATTTTTCTCCCGGCCGAAAATGCAGCGGTTGACCCACGAAAGACGCCAAAATCTCCGCGTGTCCGTGGGCCCTATCGCGCTCGCGCATCAGGCTTTCCACGTCGGTGTAGCTTGGAATTCCAGACGTATGGGTCAAGAGGTGGTGGAGGGTGATTTCGGTCCAACCGTTGGGCGCCTCGGGCAGATAGCGGACAATGGAGTCGCGCAGGGAGAGCTTCCCCTGGTCGACCAGGCGCAGGATACCGACCGCCGTAAACTGCTTGGTAAGAGAGCCGATCCGGAAGCGCGTGTCGGCGTCAGCCGGCTTCTTTTGCGAGCGATCCGCGAACCCGAACGGACGACCGTAAACGACCTTCCCATCCTTGGCGACGGCGACGTAACCCGTCGCCTGAAAGCCTTCCCCCCAGTTCTTGCCGAAGGCACCGACATAAGCGTCAATGGCCGCCGCAAGCTCCGCCTCGGAGCGGTAAGCGGGGGGAGCCGAGGGCGCCAAAGGCTGGGCAACGGGCGCCGCCGCCGAAGGCGCGACGGGCGCGACGGGCTCCGCAGGAGCCGCTGCGCCGCAGCCCGAAAGGCCGGAAATCGAGCTGGAAATGAGTAGCAACGAAAGGCAGGAAGGGGCGAGCCACGGGCGCATGAAGGAGGCATAGCGAAGCTGCTCGCGGGGGTCTACCGCTGTTCCAGGGGCCTCAATCGCCCAGGCCGAACGCGCTCATTTTTCGTTTGAGCGTGTTGCGATCGATGCCGAGGGCGCGGGCGGCGGCGCTTTTGTTCCCGTCGAACCGACGTAGCGCAGCGACCACGGCGTCGCGCTCCGCTCTTGTTACGGCCTCGCTCAGCGGTCTTACCTCATCGGGCTCGCCGGCTGGAAAGCTCACCTCCGACCCAACCTTCTCTGCCTGCGCTTCACGGATCTCCCTTGCGAGGTCTTCTTCGTTCACCACGCCGTCGCAAAAAACACCCCAGCGCTCCACTTCGGCGCGCAGCTCGCGCACGTTTCCCGGCCAGCGGTAGCGGCTCAACGCACGCTCGGCTTCGCGCGACAAGGTCAGCTCCACCGTGCCCCGGCGGGCGGCAAGGTCGGCCAAAAACCCCCGGGCTAGCAGCTCCACATCGCCGCCCCGCGCGCGCAGTGGCGGCACCTCGATGGTGGCCCCTCGTAAGCGAAAATAGAGATCTTCACGGAAGGTTCCTTCGCGAACCATGCGTGCCAGATCTTTATGCGTGGCAGCTACGATCCGCACATCCACGGGCACCTTACCTTCCCCTCCCACCCGACGCAGGCTGCCTTCTTGGAGCACGCGCAATAGGGCCGCTTGGACGCGCGGCGAAAGCTCTCCCACCTCGTCGAGCAGCAAGGTGCCCTTGTGGGCCTGTTCGAACACGCCCTTCCTCCGCGCGGTCGCCCCGGTGAACGCCCCGGCTTCGTGGCCAAACAGCTCACTTGCCAGCACTCCTTCGGAAAATACACCGCAGTTCTCCGCCACAAAGGGGCCTTGGGCACGATGGCTCTCGGTGTGGAGGGCGCGGGCTACCAGCTCCTTGCCCGTGCCTGTTTCTCCCAAGACGAGGACAGGCACGTCGCTCGCGGCGACCCGCGACACGCGGCTACGTAGCTCGACCATCGGCGTGCTGTCACCCAGGATGGGGCTGGGTGGACCGACCTGTTCGCGCAGTCGCAGCACCTCGCGGCGCAGGGCTCGGATTTCTGGAAAACCTTCCATGTCGAGCCGCACTTGCCGAATGGGAGGACGCTCGGCAGAGACGAAGATGGCTGGGATGACTTGGAGCATGCGCGCCGGCAACAGACCTGCTTGCACCAGGATGACCCACAGCGTTTGCGATTGCGGCGTGCCCGACGACAATAGCACGTCGATGGTCCAGGTCGGGGCAGGGAAGGTGCGCTTGAGCTCGCCGACGAGCGGCCCCAAGGCGCGGAACAGCGCGGCGTAGTCGGAGGGGTCCTCCACGCTGACGACGCGGGCTTCCACCTTGCCGACCACCTCGCGCATGGCGGCCACCAGGCTGCGCGTGGGGCCCTCGCCCGCGGGCACGGTCAGGACCCAGGCCGCGTCGTAACGGCTCTCGGGTTGATCGAGCAGGCGCAGCACCGGGCCCCGATCGGCGGCAGGACGGGCGCCGTGGTGGGCGGGCTTGGGCCCCGCGATGCCGGCATCGGACCAGGTGACGAGGACGCGTTTGTGCGTGGTCATGGAGGCTCTGGTGCATGATGCATCAGAGCGATGCACATTGCACCAGCCAAATGATGCGTCGTGCACCACATTGTCTGTCGAGCCACGGTTTGACCGCGAAAATGCAGCGAAAGTTCGTGGATCGGTCCGTGGCACAGCGCTCGCTTTGGGGGCCTGTCGCCAACGCAGGAGCGCGTTGACGACCCAGCGACTCCTCTAGAGCTTGACGACCATGGCCTTCTTCGAAACATCCACCTTGCCTGCCCACGCCCGCATCGTCGCCAACCCCGACGTGTGGATGGAAGGCGACGGCGTAGCTCAATTTGGTAAGACCGCCCAGCTCCCGGGCTGCGTGCGAGCGGTCGGCATGCCCGACCTGCACGTGGGCAAGGGACCGATCGGGGCCGTGTTTGCAACGCGCAAGCGGGTCTACCCCCACCTGCTCGGCGGCGACGTCGGCTGCGGCGTGCGGGTGTTCGCCACCAGCGAGGACAGCAAGAACCGCGACGCCATCGAGCGCCGCGTGCGCAAGACCTGGGACGAAGAGCCCTTGACGGACTGCGATCACGAGGCGGTGCTCGATGCGGTGTTCCGCTCCGGCATCGACGGCCTGGGCGAGTGCGAAGAGGTCTCGGACGCCATCAAGAACCTGGTGGAAGCCGAGCGGCGCCTCAGCGGTCGCGGCGCGCGCACGCCCGTCGACGACGTGCCGAGCGCCTACGGTGGGCGCGGGCACGGCAGCTCCTTGGGCACCGTCGGCGGTGGCAACCACTTCGTGGAGATCGCCCGTGTGGAAGATGTCCGAGACGAATCCGCGGCCGCGGCCCTCGGCCTGCAACGCGGCTGCCTGGTGGTGGTAGCCCACTCGGGCTCTCGCGGCCTGGGTCAGGCGCTGGCCCGGCTGTGGGGAGATGCCACCCTGGAAGGCTCCACCATCGACGGCTACCTCGCCGACCTCGCCGGTGCCCGTCGCTTCGCGGAGGCCAACCGCTTCTTGCTCGGCTACCGCATGTTGCGGGCCCTTGGCGCCACCCGCGCCTCCAAGCTCGCGGGCACCTTCGACGTCACGCACAACGACGTGCGCGAGGAGACGGTGGACGCGGCTCCGGCCTGGGTGCACAGGAAGGGCGCCGCGCCGGCCTACGCCGACGCACCCACCATTGTCCTGGGCAGTCGCGGCGCGCCCTCCTGGGTGCTGTGCGGAACGGGCGCCGAGCAAGGCCTACGCAGCGTCGCCCACGGTGCCGGTCGCCGCATGGGAAGGTCGGAGGCCCGCGCCAAGCTGAAGGACAAATACAAGCGCAGCGAGCTGACCCGCACCAAGCTCGGTGGCCACGTCGTGTGCGACGACACTGACCTGCTCTACGAAGAACACCCGGACGCCTACAAGCCCATCGAGCCCGTGGTGGCGAGCCTGCTCGACGCCGGCCTCGCGCGCCCGGTGGCGTCCCTGACCCCGGTCGTGACGGTGAAGCGATGAAACCCAAGATCCTGCAAATTACAGCCGGCGTCGGCCCGATCGAGGCGCGGAGGTTCGTGGCCTTGCTGGGCGACTACCTTGCCACAAGGTGCGTCCACCAAAGCATCCTGGTGCACGACGTGGTGGTGTGCGGCGCCGAGGCGGAGCCCCACAGCGTGGAGCTTCATGTCACGGGAGACAACCTTACCCTGCAGCGCTGGACGGGCACCCACGTGCTCGTAGCGAAGAGCGAGCGACGCAGTAAAAGGTCGCGAAAACGTTGGTACGTCGGTGTCTCTGTCTCGGACGAAGCCAGCGCGCCCGAGCGACCCGTGATCGAGGTCCGAGCCGACGAGGTCAGCATTTCGGCCATGCGGGCCGGCGGACCTGGAGGTCAGAACGTGAACAAGACGTCCACCGCCGTGCGCGTCGCCCACAAGGCGACAGGGGTGACCGTCCGTGTCTCGGACGAACGCTCCCAACGTGACAACGTGCGGATAGCCCTAAGGAGGCTAGCAAGGGTCTTGTCCGAGCGAGCGCAAGACGAGCGCGCCGCAGCGCGCGCCGGTCAGAGGATGCGCCACTACCGGGTGGAGCGCGGGAGACCCGCGTACGCCTACGAGCTGAATAGGAACGGAGAGCTTACGCTATGCGAAGTGACATGTTTGAAGTGATCATCGAGCGCCCCCGTTACGGGAGCGGAGCCCGCTTTCGAAAGGGGCGAACGCAGGAGAAGTCCGAGCGCGCCTACGACCGCGCGCCGAAGTACCAAGGCATGCGCCAGGGCGGTCTTACCACCTGCCTCAACGAGAACCTCGCGCCCCTCCGCCGCTACCTGGCGCGTCAGGTAGGGCGCCCCTGGAATCTGGTGCGCTCCGAGATGGCCGCCGTCATCTCTGTACAATCCGCCGTCCAGAAGCACGTGCTCGATCACTTGAAGGACTACGTGTACGAAAAGGTCGCCGTGGTCGACGGTGAGCTGTACGCCCTCGGGAAGTACGGACCGGTCCTCATCCGTCCGAGCTACCGCGCGACCTTCTACGTCTGCCCACGCACGGGGCTGCTGTGTCGCGCGAAGGAAGTTGCGCGCAAGAAGCCGAAGGGGAGCTAGCGTCTCCGCGATGAGCTGCCGACGCGCCCGAGCGAAGGCGAGGACAGGCGATGGTAAGACTCATCGGTATGTTCGGCAGTTCAATGATTACAACCAGCTTGCGCAGCCATCGCCTCCCCCGGGATCATCGAGGGCTTCCCCCCTGGGGGATGCGGCGCGGGGACAGGGGATCACGCTGTCCTCCAGCCGGGGCAACCTGCGCGGCGGTGGGATCGGCCAAGGCGGAATGGGGGGACGCGAGTCGCGTGAGCGGGGACGTGGTCGTCGCGTCAAGGGTGCACCTTCGAGGGGCACGGGACCACCCTGAGGTTCCCTGGGGGCCACCGAACGCCCTTGGGGGGGACCCAGTGAACGCCCGGGGGCGGCCAATGTGCAAGATGGGGGTGGCCATTGCTTGGGTGGGGGCGACCCTCCGCGCAAAGGGGGGGCGGCCCTGGGCTCGCTAGGGGTGGCCCTTGACCGCGCGGGGCGGACGTTTGGTGGCGGTGGCGCCACGTTGGGGAACCTCGGCGCACGTGGTCATGCGCGGGGGGAGGCCGGGCGAGTGGGTGGGGGAAGCCGTGGCCGTTCGCGTGCAGCGAGCACCGACTCGGCTCGACCGAGCCAAGAGCGAGTCAGGGGGTCGAAACGTCTGAGACATTTGAGGCGAGCGCGGGGGGGAGCCGCAAGGTGGGCGAAAAGCGCTTGACATACGGCGCCGCTCTGCGCTCCCCTAAGCGTGTGCCGCGAAACAATCGCGAGGAGCGGGCATCCGGGAGCGAAGAGCGAGGGGGCTGCCATCAAACGCAGGCCAGCGCCGTAGAGCAGCTCGCCGATGAGGCGAACGGGTGGGTCGAGGTGCTGGAGGAGCGTCCGTGTTTGGCGCCGCGACATCCTGAAGGGAAAGGTCGAGCGAGGACGAGCGTGGTGTGGTGGCCGCGGCTGCGTGGCCTTGGTTGGATGAAGCGGCCACGAGGCGGGGCGGGTGGCGCGCAGGGGCGATTTTTTTCGATGAGGCGCCGGGAGCGTGTGGGTGGGGGTGCCGCCGGGCGTGCAGCCGAGGGTGGCGGCACACCGCTTGGCGCGTCGAGGTGGCTCAGATCCACGACCGGGTCGGTGTGTGTCAGCGTGGCGCGGGTCGGTCTAAGGCCGGGAATGCGGGACTACGCTGGTCAGCCTATCTACGCCCATGGGTGGGATAGGTCGTCGTGGCGAACGCCGTATGAGGGGGGATGCGTAGTTCGGCCGTGTGCCACGGCGGTGTTTGTGGTCCGAGGAGGTTGGCTATGACGCGAGCCCGGCAGTCCAAAGGCATTCCAGGTGGGTTTAGGCTCCCGGTGATGGGTTACCAAACCGGTGTTGGCCTGACCGGAGAGACCCACATTCGAGATGGGCGAACGACTCGCTCGGCAGTAGCAAACTCGATCGACATTTAGACATATGTGAAGTGAGAGAGGCTGTGAATGAAAACGACCACACTGCTGCTGCTTTCCCTCGCGCTTACAGCCTGCTCGCTTGACTCGGAGCCGGGCGCAACCGGGCCGAACGGTGCCTCCGGTGTCGCCGGGCCGACTGGACCTCTGGGGCCAACGGGTCCGCAAGGAGACACTGGTCCGACAGGCCCGACGGGTTTGAGCGGCCCGACTGGACCCCCCGGCCCGACTGGACCCACCGGCCCGTCGGGCACTTTGTCGCCTCTGCCGAACTGTCCATATGGCTACGCGCAGCAGGGGGTGGGAACGCCCGTCGTATGCGTTGGCGACGACGGAGCAGGTCTTGACGAGCTAGTCCGCGTTGGCATCGGCGCGACGGCATTCTGGATTGACCGCTACGAGGCAACGCTGGTCGCAAACGGCAATCCTCTCGCCGACGCCACCGACCTTGTCGTGCTCGCTGAACTGCCGCAGAACGGGCAATGGCTAGATCCCTCAACAGTGCCGCATGCGGAGAGCCGTAGGGATGTCCAACCGACCGGAAACATCACTTGGTTTCAAGCAAGCGAGGCGTGCCGTGCCAGCGGAAAGCGTCTTCCTACCGGGACCGAGTGGCTTACGGCTGCTCGTGGCACCCATGATCCAGGCTCCAACGACGGTCTCGCAAATACTCAGTGCAACACGTGCGCCGGAGGTGGAAACTGCTCTGGCGGTGTTCGTGCGACCGGTATCGACAATCCAATCGAGAACGTATCCTGTGTAAGCGGTTGGGGCGCCGAGGATATGGTTGGCAATCTCGGCGAGTGGACCGACGAGTGGTATGCTGGGGTAGGCGATGGTCAAGGTGGCTATGTTGTTCCTTGGTCGAGTCCCCTCTACAACGGCGATGGTACAGCGAATATCACCTCCGCCGCCAACGACGGAACCAACAGTTACCCCGTTGGCATGCCCGCAGTCGCCACTCGGGGCGGCCGCCTCAACCTCGGAACCGTGGCGGGCGTATTTAATCTAAGCTTAGCCGGAGGACCTTCGCTCTGGTACGTTTACGCGGGCTTCCGCTGCCTGCTGCCTCGATGATTGGAAGCTTCATGCCGCAACGCGGACGCCTCGCCGATGGAGAATCGCAGGCCAACAAGGGCTTGCAGTGCGCCAGGAGAAGCCTGGAGGAGGAGGAAGCCATGAG